>NZ_JBHYXZ010000014.1:31766-90952 GCF_042752395.1 Actinosynnema sp. NPDC059335
GGGCGGCCAACCCCCACCCCAAACCCGGGAACATGGTCAACCGCGGGACCCCGCCCAGCAACCACCCCCCCGCCAAGCTCCCCCGCGGGACCGCCCGGACGCGCCGCGTGCTGACCTTCTGGCTGATCGTGCTGGCCCTGCTCGCGGTCGTGGGCACGCTCACCCTGGTGGGTGTGCTCGGCGCGGGCGCCGGCGTCGCCGCGGCCCTCGGGTTCGCCGGCACGTCCGTGCTGGCCGTGCGCACGAACCTGAAGATGAGGGGCATCGACGCCGCCCGCAAGCAGCTGGAGGTCGCGCCGGTGCGCGAGCCGCTGCCCGCGCGCTCGTCGGCCGCGCGCCAGCCGATGGAACGGCTGGAGGACGCCGAGGACACGCTGCGGGAGCTGCTGCGCCAGCTCGACTCGGCGGCGCTGACGTCCATCCCCACCGACTCGGTCGAGCAGGCCCGCGCCACCGGCGCCGAGGCATCCTCCGCGATCCGGGCCGTGTCCCGCCAGCTCCAGGCCGTGGAACGGGCGCGCGACACCGCGCCGCCGCTGGACCGCGCACCGCTGGTCGAGGGCGTGCGCCGGCTGCGGGCGCAGCTGGACGAGGGCGTGGACGGCTACTGCGGCCTGGTCGCCGCGGCCGGTCGGGTGCTCGCCGAGAGCACCGCGTCCAACCCCCGGCAGGTGCTGGGCGACGCGACGGACCACCTGGCCGGTCTGGCGTCGGCGTTGCGCGAGCTGTCGCGCTGATCACGCCCCCGGTGCGGATCCCTGCACCCGGTGGCCGCGCGGCCATCTGCACGAACGCCGACTACGTCACGTTGCGTAACGAAGTTGGGCCAACCTCGCCGCCACAGTGGCGTACGCTGCTGCGATCGTGTGATTATCAGACCGTTACATAGCTGCGGCCACTACTTGGCGTGGCAGGATCCTCGGGTCGGACAGCGTGGTCCGTCCTGGTCGCCGGGGAGGTCGTTGAGTGGCGTTGTGGACCGTGCGCGGTGATGGCCGCCCCACCGATGGCGACGCCGTCGCGCCGCAGGAGCGGCTGAGCTGGCCGCGCACCATCGGGTTCGGCGCCCAGCACCTGGTCGCGATGACGGGCGCCACGATTCTCGTCCCCGCCACCACCGGGCTCCCCGTCAGCACCACGCTGCTGTTCTCGGGCGTCGGCACGCTGCTGTTCATCGTGATCACCCGCAACCGCGTGCCCAGCTACCTCGGTGCGTCGTTCGCGTTCATCGCGCCGCTGTCGGCCGCCCGCGACGAGGGCATCGCCGCGCAGCTCGGCGGCGTGCTCGCGGCCGGCCTGCTGGTGATCATCCTCGGGGTCGCGGTGAAGGCGCTGGGCGTGCGGCTGCTGGAGGCCGTGATGCCGCCGGTGGTGACCGGCGCGGTGGTCGTGCTGATCGGGCTGAACCTGTCGCACCGGGCCACCGACTCGTTCGCCCAGCAGCCGCTGCCCGCCGTGGTGACGATGGGCATCATCCTGCTGTGCGGCGTGCTCGGCCGCGGCTCGGCGTTCCGGTTCTCCGTGCTGATCGGCGTGGTCGCCGGGTGGGCGCTCGGCTTCGGGCTCGGCCTGGTCGACACGGCCGCGGTCGGCCGCGCCGCCTGGTTGGGCCTGCCCGAGTTCCACGCGCCGGAGCTGCGCCCGACGGTGACGCTGCTGGTGCTGCCGGTGGTGATCGTGCTGGTCGCGGAGAGCGTCGGCCACGTCAAGGCGATCGGCGCGCTGACCGGCCGCAACCTCGACGGCAACGTCGGCGACTCGATCATCGCCAACGGCGTGTCCACGGCCCTGGCGGGCTTCGGCGGCGGCTCGGGCACCACGACGTACTCCGAGAACATCGGCGTGATGGGCGTGACCAAGGTCTTCTCCACGGCCGCGTACGCGGTGACCGGCGTGGCCGCCGTGCTGATCTCGTTCTCGCCGAAGCTCACCGCGCTGCTCTCCACCGTCCCGGCGGGTGTGGTCGGCGGCGCCACGCTCGTGCTGCTGGGCCTGATCAGCCTGGTCGGCGTGCGGGTCTGGATGGACAACCGGGTCGACCTGACCAACCCGGGCAACGCGCTGGTGGGCGGCGCGGCCCTGGTCGCGGGCGTGGGCGACCTGACGCTGGAGCTGGGCGACATGGAGCTGGGCGGCCTGGTCTGGGGCTCGCTGCTCGTGGTGATCCTGCACCCGGTGCTGCGCTGGCTCCGCGCCGCCCGCGGCGTCTGACGCCCCTCAGCCGAGGTGCTCCTCCTCGTAGGCGTAGTGCGCCTCCAACCGCTCCTCCAGGCGGTCCAGCTCGGGCCGCAGCCGCTCCGGGTCGCCTGACAGGGCGGCGATCTCCGCGATCACCCCGGCGACGACGCGGTGCTCCTCGCGCAGCCGCCGCAGCCGCGCCGCTGCCGGGTGTCAACCACCGATGACGCCATCCGGGCGTTGCTGCTGCTCATGCCGCGCATCGTCGGCCGGGCGAAGCGGCTCAAGGTGCCGGACGAGCCGGCGTCCCTGGCGCTCGCGCCGCGGCACCTGTCGCTGCTGTCCTACCTGCTGTTCGACGGCCCGGCGACGGTGAACGACCTGGCCGAGCGGCTGGAGGTGGCGCCGACGACGGTCAGTCTGATGGTGGCCGAGCTGAGCCGCAAAGGCGTGCTGGAACGCCGTGAGGACGAGCGGGACCGGCGCAGGCGGATCGTCAGCATCACCGACGCCCGGCGGCCCGCGATCGACGCGTGGCTGGCCAGGGGAGCGCGGGCGTGGCGGGTCGCGCTGGAGCCGCTGACGCCCGAGCAGCGCCGGGTCTTCGTGGAGACCTTCAGGGCCTACGAGGACGCGTTGGACGCGTGAGTCACCGCAGCGCGCGGGTGATCCGCCGCACCAGGCCCGGCCCCTCGTAGATGAACCCGGTGTAGAGCTGGACCAGGCTCGCGCCCGCGTCCAGCATCCGCTTGGCGTCGTCGGCGCTCGCGATGCCGCCGACGCCGATGATCGGCAGCGCGCCGTCGGTCTCCCGGCTGACGAACCGCACCACCTCGCGCGCCCGCGCGGCCAGCGGCTTGCCGCTCAGCCCGCCCGCCTCGTCCGCGAGGCGCCGGTCGGCCGGGGCCAGGCCGTCGCGCGACAACGTGGTGTTGGTCGCGATCAGGCCGCTGACCTCGTGCGCCGCGCACACCTCCAGCAGCTCGCCGATGGCCTCGTCGGTGAGGTCGGGCGCGATCTTGACCAGGATCGGCTTGCGCGGCGCGGACCCGGCCAGCTCGTGCGCGGTCGCGTTGAGCGCGGACAGCAGCTCGGTCAGCGCGCCGCGGTCCTGGAGGTTGCGCAGGCCTGGGGTGTTGGGCGAGCTGATGTTGATCGCGAAGTAGTCGCCGTGGCGGTAGAGCGCGCGCAGGGACGTGCGGTAGTCCTCCACCGCGTCCTCGACCGGCGTGACCTTGGACTTGCCCAGGCTGATGCCCAGCGGCACGGACAGCGGGCCGAGGCGGTCGAGCCGGTTGGCCAGCTCCAGCGCGCCGTCGTTGTTGAAGCCCATCCGGTTGATGATCGCCTCGCTGTCGCGCAGCCGGAACAGGCGCGGCTTGGGGTTGCCCGGCTGGGGGTGCCGGGTGACCGTGCCGACCTCGACGAACCCGAACCCGAGCGCGCCCCACGCGGGCAGCGCGCGACCGTTCTTGTCCAGCCCGGCGGCCAGGCCGACCGGGTTGGGGAACCGCACGCCGAACACGGTGCGCGGCGCGACCGGCCCGCGGCGCACGAGCTTCGCCGCCGGGCTCAGCTTCTCCAGCACGCCGAGGGTGGTCTCGTGGACCCGCTCCGCGTCGCCGCCGTGCATCCGGAACAACGCCTTGCGCACCACGCTCTTGTAGACCACGGCGGCCACCCTAAGCGATCGGCCCTGGCTGGCAGCGCGGGCACCAGTACGCGGGGCGCTCCAGCACCCCCGCGCCCTGCCCGCCCACGCGGACCTTCGTGCCGCAGCGCAGGCACGGCCTGCCCGCCCGTTCGAACACCCAGTGCTGCCGCCCGCGCCCCGGCAGCCCGGTCGTGTTCTGCTCGGGCCGCCACGCGTTGGCCAGCAGCAGCTTGCGCGCCAGCCGGACGGCCTCCGCCGGGTCCACCGCCGACACCGGGCTCCACGGCGAGACGCCCAGCAGGAAGCACACCTCGGCCTTGTAGAGGTTCCCCACGCCGGCCACGACCCGCTGGTCCAGCAGCGCCAACCCCAGCTCCCGGTCGGGGTCGGCGGCGAGCCGGGCCACCGCCTCGGCGGCCCGCCCGTCGTCCCACTCGCCGAGCAGGTCCGGACCGAGGTGGCCGACCAGCCGCGACTCCTCGCCGGTCGGCAGCAGCTCCAGGTCGTGCAGCGCGAAGCCCACCGCGACCCGGTCCGGCACCTCCAGCAGCGCGCGCACCTGGTGGCCGGGCCGCCGCCAGCGCTCGCCCGGCCGGTAGAGGTGCCACGCGCCGTCCATCCGGAAGTGGCTGTGCAGGCTCAGGTCGCCGGAGAACCGGGTGAACAGGTGCTTGCCCACCGAGCGCACGCCCAGCACGTCCCGGCCGCTCAGGTCGGCCGTCGCCCACCTCGGGTGGCGCAGCTCGCCGCGCAGGAGCCGGCGGCCGGCCAGCGCCTCGTTCAGGCGCTGCCCGGCCAGGAAGACCGTGTCACCCTCGGGCACCGGGGTCGAACGCCACCTTCAGGCCGAACCCGACCAGCACGGACGCGGTCAGCCGCTCGGTCCAGCGCCGCACCCGCGGCCTGGTCAGCACGAGCGCCGCCCGGCCGGCCGGCCACACGACGACGACCTGCCACACCTGGCCGATGCCCACGTGCACGCCGACCAGCAGCGCGCCCCACCCGGCCGACGCCTGGTCGGCGGGCAGGAACTGGGGGAGCAGGCTCAGGTAGAACACGCCGATCTTGGGGTTGAGCAGGTTCGTGGTGAACCCGGTCCGCAGGGCCTGGCCCGGCGTGATCGGGGGCACGTCCGCGGGCCGGTCGAGCGCGCCGCGCCACGACTTCCACAGCGCCGAACCGCCCAGCCACAGCAGGTACGCCGCGCCCGCGTAGCGCACCACGTCGTAGGCGAACCGCGACGCGACCAGCAGCGCGGTCAGGCCGGCGATGCTCGCCGCGCCCCACACCAGGCAGCCCAGCGTGGTGCCGAACCCGCCCACCAGCCCGGCTCGGCGCCCGCCGCCCAGCACCATGCGCAGCAGCATCATCGTGTCCAGGCCGGGCGTGATCGTGAGCAGGAGCGCCGCGACGGTGAACGCGGCGAGCGCCGTCGCGCTCACGCCTCCACCGCCTCCTCGATCTCCTCGTCGTCGAAGTCGCGGTGCACGGCCCGCCGGCGGCTGCGGCTGATCCGCAGGATCCGGGCCAGCAGCAGGTTGAACGCCAACGCGACCTCACGCGCGCCGGGCGTGCCCCACTCGTGGATCGGCATGCACGCGCCCTGCGCCTGCTGCACGGCGAGCCGGTCCGGCAGCGCCACCGGCATCACCAGCGGCCCGAAGATGTCGCGCAGCTCGTCGATGCGGAACTGGTGCTCGTGCGACCGGGGCCGCACCCGGTTCACCACCACGCCGAGGGGTTGCAGGTCGGCGTTGTGCTCGCGCTCGGCCTGCACCGCCTCGAACGCCCGCTGCACGCCCGCCACCGCGAACATCGTGGGTTCGGTGACCAGCAGCGCGCGGTCCGCCGCGACCAACGCCGACCGGGTGAGCTGGCCCAGCGACGGCGGGCAGTCCAGCAGCACGAGCTGGTAGGGCTCCTCGTCGTCCTGGAGCAGCCGCAACGCCTCGCGCAGCCGGCCGAGCCGGGTCTCGCCCGGGTCGGGGTGGTTCAGCGACTCCGCGTCTTCCGACCCGGCCAGCACGTCCACGCCGTCGCCCCACGCGCTCGGCGCGATCGCCTTGTCCAGCGTCTCCCGGCTCGGGTCCCGCAGGACGTCGTAGATGCTCGCCTCGGTGTCGCCGGGTTCCAGCGTCGAGGTGGCGTTGCACTGCGGATCGAGGTCGATGACCAGCGTCCGGACGCCGCGCCGCAACGCCGCCGACGCGAGACCGAGCGCGACCGTCGTCTTCCCAACGCCACCCTTGAGGCTGAGCACCGCCACCGTATGCACGTAGTGCAGCCTACGGCCCTTACGCTCTACGTCCATGCGACCGGACGCCGTACACAGGGTGCTCGACGCCGAGCTGGCCGCCGCGCGCGACCGCCGGGGCGGTGAACCGCCGCGGGTGCTCGACGTGGGCGGCGGCAGCGGCGTGTGGGCCGTGCCACTGGCCGTGGCCGGGTGCGCGGTGACGGTGGTCGACCCGAGCCCGGACGCGTTGGCCACGTTGCACCGCCGCGCGGCGGACCAGGGCGTGTTGGACCGCATCACGGCCGTGCAGGGCGACACCGACGCGCTGGACCGGGACGGTTCGGCGGACCTCGTGCTCGGTCACGGGCTGCTGGAGGTCGTGGACGACGTCGGCGCGGCGCTCGCCGCCCTGGCCGCGGCGGCGACGCCGGGCGGCGCGGTGTCCCTGCTGGTGGCGAACCGGTACGCGGCCGTGCTGCACCGCGCGATCGCGGGCCGGCTGGTGGACGCCCGGCGGTTGCTGGACGACGAGGCCGGTCAGCTCGCCGGCACCCGCGACCCGCTGCTGCGCCGGTTCGACGTGGCCGGGCTGGAGGCGCTGGTCCTGGCCGCCGGGCTGAAGGTCGAGCTGGTGCAGGGCCACGGCGTGGTGTCGGACCTGGTGCCGGGGTCGGTGCTGGAGTCCAGCCCCGGCGCGGCCGAGGCGCTGGCCGAGCTGGAACTGGCCGCGTCGACGCGGCCGCCGCTGCGGGACGTCGCCGCCCGTCTGCACGTCCTGGGCCGCAGGCCGGCCTGAGTGCGGTAGAACGGAGCTTCCGCCGCCTACCGCAGAGGACGCCGCCATGGGAGACCCGCACTTAGCCGGGGCCGGCTGATGGCCGGACCCGCGCCCGAGGACCTGGACGCCGCGGTGCGCGCGGCCGTCGCCGGGGACCGCCGGGCCATCGCCTCGGTGCTCGCCGTCGTCCGCCCGCTGGTCGTGCGCTACTGCCGCGCCCGCGTGGGCAGGCAGGAGCGGTCGTTCACCTCCGCCGACGACGTGGCACAGGAGGTGTGCCTGGCGCTGCTGACCGCGTTGCCGACGTACCAGGACCACGGTCGGCCGTTCCTGGCGTTCGTGTACGGGATCGCCGCGCACAAGGTCGCCGACGCGCACCGCGCCGCCCTGCGCAGCCGGTCCGAGCCGGTGCCCGAGGTGCCGGACGCGCCGGACGACGAGACGGGACGCCCCGAGCAGACGGCGTTGCGGCTGGAGCTGACCGAGCGCATGGGCGAGCTGCTGCGCCGGCTGCCCGAGAAGCAGCGGGAGATCCTCGTGCTCCGGGTGGTCGTCGGGCTCTCGGCCGAGCAGACCGCCGCCGTGGTGGACGCCTCGCCCGGTGGGGTCCGGGTCGCGCAGCACCGGGCGCTGACCCGGCTGAGACGCGAAATCGAGCGCTCGTTGATCACGCAGCGCAGAACATGAGTGGGATTCGTTGCTCCGTTCGGGTTCCAAACGCGGCCATTCGGCGTAACTTCCCGTGACTTGCGTCATCTGGGAGTGGGACCGGCGTCGCGTTCGCATGTGCCCCCGAGGGGCGTCCAGCGCGCGGACGCCGAGGAGCTCGCGATGGCAGCAGTGGTGGTGGGTTGTGCGGTTCCGCCGGGATTCCGCGGTGATGCGGGGAGGGCGGTGATGTCCGTGCAGTGCGAGGACGTCGCGTCCTCTTCACCGGTACGAGTGGAAGGAGGGCCGGAGTCTCACGTGGCCGCGGCGGTCCGCGGTGACCGGCGTGCGGTCGAGGCGTTGCTGGCCGAGATCAGACCCGTGGTCGTGAAGTACTGCCGGGCCCGGGTGGGCGGCGGGCAGCGGTGGTCGGCGTCGGCGGAGGACGTGGCCCAGGAGGTCTGCCTCGCGGTGCTGAAGGCGTTGCCCGGCTACCGGGAGCAGGGCCGGCCGTTCCTGGCGTTCGTGTACGGGATCGCGGCGCACAAGGTCGCCGACGCGCACCGGGCGGCGGCGCGCAACCGCGCCGAGTCCGTGCCGGAGCTGCCGGACAGCGCGGGCCCCGAGCCGGGTCCCGAGCTGCGGGCGTTGCAGGGCGAGCTGTCGGACCGGATGGGCAGGCTGCTGGACGTCCTGCCGGACCGGCAGCGCGAGATCCTGGTGCTGCGCGTCGTCCTGGGCCTGTCCGCCGAGGAGACGGCGGACGCGGTCGGCTCGACCCCCGGCGCGGTCCGGGTGGCGCAGCACCGGGCGTTGGCGCGGCTGCGCAAGGTGCTGGACGAAGCCCGGCAGGGCGCCTGACGGGGCCTCAGTGCCGCCAGCGGGTCAGCGCGGCGACCTCCTCCGGTGAGCAGTCGGCGAACCGGGCGATCTCGCCGCGCCGCACGTCGGCGATCGTCGCGGCGAACTCCGCGCCGAACGCCTCGGTCAGCACCTCGTCCGCCTCGAACGCCGCCACGGCCTCCTCCAGGCACGTCGGCAGGCGCTCGGCGCCCGGCACGTCCGCCGGGTCGACCCCGACCGGCTCGGGCAGCCGCGCGGAGTCGACGATCCCGGCCAGGCCCGCCGCCATCGTGGCCGCCACCACGAGGTAGGGGTTGGCCGACAGGTCGTAGCACTTGACCTCCAGGTCGCGGCCCGCCACCAGGCGCAGCGCCGCCTCCCGGTTCTCCAGGCCCCACACCGCGAACGCGCCCGCCCACTGCCGCGGCACGAGCCGCAGGTAGCCGGCCACCGAGGGGACGCCGATCGCGCACAGCGCGGGCAGCCGCCGCAGCACGCCGGCGGCGAACGCCTCGGCGTCGGCGGTCAGGCCGAACCAGCCCTCCCCGCCGCCGAACAGGTTGCGGCCGTCGCGCCACAGGCTCAGGTGCAGGTGACCGCCGTTGCCGACGCCGTCGGCGGTGACCTTCGGCGAGAACGACGCGCGCATGCCGTGCCGGAGCGTGATCGCCCGGACAGTCTCGCGGACCAGCACCGACGTGTCCGCCGCGTGCACCGGGTCCTCCGGCGCGGTGGACAGCTCGAACTGGCCGGGCGCGTACTCGGGGTGGAACTGGAGCACCTCGACGTCCTGCTCGGCCAGCGCGGACAGCAGGTCCGCGGCGTAGTCGGACAGCTCGACCTGGCGGGCGTGGCCGTACGCGGGCCCGGTGGTGGCGGGCCGGAACTCGTCCGTGCCGCCGCGGCCCACCACCCACTCCACCTCGAACCCGGCCCGGACCTCGTAACCGTGCACGGTGAGCCGGTCGGCCACCGCCCGCGCCAGGCCGCGCTCGTCCTGGGGGTGCGGCTCGCCCTGCCGGTCGAAGCGGTCGGCCGGGGCCCACGCCCAGCCCGGCTGGGCGGCCAGCGCGGTCAGCCGGTCCAGGTCCGGGAACAGCCTCAGGTCGCCCACCGGGCCGCCCGCGTGCCGCCCGGCGATGATCGTGTCGTCCAGCAGGAACGCGTCGAACACCGGGGACGCGCCCACGCCGTCCGCGGCGGCGCCGGGCAGCGCGGCGAGCGGCACGGACTTGACCCTCGTGATGCCGCTGTGGTCCACCCACGTGAGCGCGACCGCGACCACGTCCTGCTCCAGCAGGTCGTCCACGAGGTCGGCGGCCAGGGCCCGCCGGTGCTCCCGCTCCGCAGTGTCCATCTGGCGTGGTTACACCAGGTCACTACTGTTCAACAAGTGGACCCGCTGCTGCCGTGCGTGGCGTCGTTGCGCCTCGTGGACCACCACTGCCACGGGGTGCTCGGCACCGACCTGGACCGGGACGGCTTCGAGTCGAACCTGACCGAGGCCGACTCGGTGTCACCGCTGGGCACGTCGTTGTTCGACTCGTCGCTCGGCCTGGCCGTGCGGCGCTGGTGCGCGCCCCTGCTCGACCTGCCGCCGCTCGCGCCGCCCGACGAGTACCTGGCGCGGCGGCGGTCGCTGGGGGCGGCCGAGGTGAACCGGGCGATGGTGTCGGCGGCGGAGATCTCCACGTTCCTGGTGGACCGCGGCACGTGGCCGGAGGGCTTCGTGCTGCCCACCAGGTTCACCGGTTCGCGTGAACTCTCCGTGCTGCGGCTGGAGCGCCTGGCGGAGGACGTCGTGGCCGGGGGAGCGGCGGCGTTCCCGACGAGGGTGCGGGAGGCGTTGAACGCGACGCCGGCGGTCGCGGCGAAGTCGATCGCGGCCTACCGGGTGGGGCTCGACCTCGACCCGGCCCGGCCCTCGGACCGCGAGGTCGTGGCCGCCGCCGGCCGGTGGCTGACGTCCGGCTCGACCCGGTGCGCGGACGCCGTGATCAGCCGGTTCCTGGTGTGGGAGGCGCTGGACCGGGGGCTGCCGGTGCAGTTCCACGTCGGCTACGGCGACGCCGACCTGTCCCTGCACCGGTGCGACCCGCTGCTGCTCACGGACCTGCTGCGGGCCACCGCGCCGCTCGGCGTGCCGGTCATGCTGCTGCACAACTACCCGTACCACCGCCACGCCGCGTACCTGGCGCAGGTGTTCCCGCACGTGTTCGTGGACGTGGGCCTGGCCACGCACGCCGTGGCGCACCGGGCGAGCCGGGTGCTCGCGGAGGCGCTGGAGATCGTGCCGTTCGGCAAGTTCCTGTTCTCCACGGACGCGTTCGCGCTGGGCGAGCTGTACTACCTGGGCGCGTTGTTCTTCCGCCGCGCGCTGTCCGATTTCCTGTCCGCCGGGCTGCGGGAGCATGCTTTCGCCTTGGCGGACGCCGAACGCGTCGCTCGCCTGATCGGGTGGGAGAACGCGCACCGCGCGTACCGCTTGGAGTAGGGTTTCGAACGGGTGTTCGGCTCGGACGGGGGGTGGTCGGTGGGCCGCAGCGCCAACCTGCCGCGCGGTCTGGTCGACCGCTTCCGCGCCCGCGGCGACGTCTGGCCGGACGACACCGGCTGCTCGATGCTGCACGTGGACATGGACGCCTTCTACGCCTCCGTCGAGATCCGCGACCGGCCGGAGCTGGCCGACAAGCCGGTGGTCGTGGGCGGCACGGCGAACCGGGGCGTGGTCGCGTCGGCGAACTACCTGGCCCGGGAGTTCGGCGTGCGCTCCGCCATGCCGACCTCGCACGCGCGCAGGCTCGCGCCGCACGCGGTGTTCGTGCCGCCGAACTTCGCCCGGTACCAGGAGGTCTCGCGCGGGGTGATGGCGATCTTCCGCGACCTCACGCCGCTCGTGGAGCCGTTGAGCCTGGACGAGGCGTTCCTGGACGTGAGCGGTGCGCTGAAGCGGACCCGGCGGACGCCCGCGCAGCTCGCGCAGCTGATCCGCGAGCAGGTGGAGCAGGCGCACGGGATCACCTGCTCGGTGGGCGTCGCGCCGACGAAGTTCCTGGCCAAGCTCGCGTCGGGGATGTGCAAACCGGACGGACTCATGGTCGTGCCGCGGGACGAGGTGCTGGCGTTCCTGCACCCGTTGCCGGTGTCGGCGCTGTGGGGCGTGGGGCAGCGGACGGCCGAGGCCCTGGACCGGGTCGGGCTGGAGACGGTGGCGGACGTGGCCGCGACGCCCCTGCCCCGGCTGCGCCGGCTGATCGGCGTGGCGCTGGCCGAGCACCTGCACGCGTTGGCGCAGGGGCACGACGACCGGCCCGTCGTGCCGGTCACGCGGGAGAAGTCGATCGGCGCGGAGGAGACCTTCGAGGTCGACCACTTCGACCGCGAGCTGCTGCGCCGGGAGCTGCTGCGGCTGTCGGAGCGCTCGGCGGCGACGTTGCGGGCGCGGGGGCTGCGCGGGCGCACGGTGTCGATCAAGGTCCGGTTCTCCGACTTCACCACGATCACCCGGTCGCGGACGCTGCGGGTGGCGACGGACGTGGCGCACGAGGTCTACAAGACGGCGGCCACCCTGCTGGACGAGCAGGTGCCGCCGGGCGCGGTGCGGTTGATCGGGGTGCGGATCGAGCAGCTGGTCCAGGGCGACGACGGCGAGCAGCTGATGTTCGACGCGCCGGAGCGCGGCCGGCGCGAGGCGGAGCAGGCGGCGGACCAGGCGCGGTCCCGGTTCGGCGCGGCGGCGGTCCGCCCGGCGTCGCTGCTGAACCAGGGCCCGACCAGGTCGGGCCTGCGCGAGCCCAAACCGGACCGCGAACCCTGACCCCGCGCGCCCCGACCGCAGGCACCGGACCGCCGGTTCTGTTCGCCGGCCCGGCTCCCGGAGCACCGGCTCGTCCTCGAACCCGGCCGCGCACCTCGACCGGAAGCCCGGGTCGAGTGGTGCGGCGTTGGGCACCGGGTGGTGCGGCGTTCGGTTTCCCGTTCCGGGAACCGAGCCGTTCGGGTGGTCGCGGCGCGTGGACGGGGTCGTGCGCGTCGATCACCCGGCACAGTGGTGTCGTGGATCGGTTCTGGGGTCTGCTCACACCCGCCGAGCACGAGGTGCTCACGGCGACCGGTGTCGAGCGCGACTACCCGCCCGGCTCGGTGATCTGCCACGAGGGCGAGGTGACGCGGCACGTGCTCGTCATCCGGAGCGGTCTGCTGCGGGTGACCGCGACCACGGCCAACGGCAGCGAGAAGGTGCTGGCCGTGCGCGGGGCCGGTGACATCGTCGGTGAGCGTTCGGCGGTGGACGGTCGGCCGCGTTCGGCGACGGTGCGCGCGTTGAACGCGGTGCGGGCGCTGGTGCTGTCGGCGAGCGCGTTCGCCGCGCTGTGCCAGCGGCACCCGCGCATCGCCTGGACGGTGCTGACCGTCGTGGTGGCGCGGCAACGCGACACCGACCGCCAGCGCATGCAGATCAGCGGCACGGCCACGCAGCGCGTCGCGGCCGTGCTCATCGACATGGCGTTGCGGCGCGGGATCGCCGACCAGGGCGTGATCGCGTTGAGCCAGGAAGACCTCGCGGGGATCGCGGGCACGTCCCGCGAATCGCTCGTCCGGGTGCTGCGCGCGCTGCGCGAGGAGGGCATCATCAGCACCGGCCGGCGGAAGATCGACATCCACCACGTGAGCCGGCTCTACGACTTCACCACGTGAATGTGGCCTTGTGCGTCATCTGACGCAGAACTCGACGTCCGAACCTCCTACAAATGAGGCATCAGCCGAGTTCAGAGGGGGAGTCATGAGCCACATCGAGGAGCAGGCGAAGTCCCGTCGGCGGTTCGCCGAGCGGCTGGCGAGCACCCTCGCCCTCACCGCCGTCATGGCGTGGGCGACCGTGGTGATCGTGTTCGTGTCCGATGTCGACGGTGTGGTCGCGGCCGCCGTCTCGGTCGCCCTGGCGGGCGGCCTGGTCGCCGTCTACGACGCGTGGCGCGAGGTCCGCACCGCCCGCCCGGTCCGGGGCGAGCCGGACGTCGAGGTCGCCGAGGAGCTCGTCCGCCTGTAGAGCACGCGGCGGTCAACGAGGGGTGACCGCCGTCCACAGGGGCCTCCCGCAGACGGTCGGGTCTGCGGGAGGCCCCATTTCGCGTCGAGTTGTCCACAGGCCATCGAGTTGTCCACAGTTCGCGATCTCCCCATCGACCGACCCCGGCCCACGGCCGATGGTGGACCCATGCGCACCACGAACCGCACCACCATCGACCTGGACGCCCTGGGCGGCCTCTTCCCCCACCGCGTCGCGACCGCGTCCGAGCTGCTGGCCCTGGGCCTGCCGAGCGAGGAACTGGCCGTCCGCTGCCGCCCGCACGGGCCGTGGCAGCACGTCCTGCCCGGCATCCTGCTGCTGGCCCGAACACCGCCGACCCGTGCCCAACTCGCGCGGGCGGCGCTGCGGTACGGCGGTCCGGAGAGCCTGCTCACCGGCCTGGACGCGCTGCAACTGCACGGCATGCGGGCACTGCCCGCCACCGGCCCGGTCCAGGTCCTCGTCACCCGCCCGATCGAACCGGCCGCGAAGGTCCGCCTCACCCGCGTCCGCCGCCCACCGGACCCGGTGCTGCGCCGGGGCTTCCTGACCGCGCCCCTGGCCCGGGCCGCCGTGGACGCCGCCAAGGCCCTGCGCGTGCGTGACGACATCCGGGCGGTCCTGACCGAGGTCGTCCGCCACGGCGGCGTCCCGGTCTCCGACCTGAGACCAGGACTGGCCCGCGGATCCGAACCGGCCAGGCAAGTCCTCTCCGAACTGGCCGACGGCGTCCGCTCCGTCCCGCAGGCGTGGGCGAGGGCCGTCCTCGACGACCTACCCCTACCCCCACCCACGTGGGGCGCGCTCCTGAAGTCCGCCGACGGCCGCCCCCTGGGCGTCGCCGACGCCTGGTGGGACGGCCTGGCCCTGGCCTGGCGGTTCAACAGCCCACGCCCACCGCGCCCGGACCCCCTCTCCGCCGCCGGAGCCGTCGTCCTGCACACCACCCCAACCCGCCTGCGCCAATCCCCAACCGCCGTCGCCCAAGACCTGCTCCGAGCCGCCACCGAAGCCACCAACCGCCCCATCCCCCCAATCCACCGCACACCCCTCCACCACCTCTAACCCTCCACCCGGCCCCCTCACGCCCACCACCCCGAACCACCTCCACCCAAGCGGGCCGGGTACCTGGCGGCTGGGCGGCGGCGGAGCGACAGCGGCCGGCGGTCCGTGCACCCGTCACCCGGACAGTCCGCCTGGCAGCCGGTCTGACACCTGGCAGCCGGTCTGACACCTGGCGGACGGGCAGACACTTGGCGGGGCGGGGCGGGCCGGGTCTGGCCGGCCGGGCGAGTCGGCCGCTGTCGGGAACCGCGCCCCCCGGGCAGGCAGGCCGGGCGGGTCTGGCCGGTCGGGCGAGTCGGCCGCGCAGACCCCTGGCGGGTAGGGGCGAGCGGGTCGGCCGGTGCGGGGACCGCGCGCCGGGCAGGCAGATCGGGCGGGGCCGGCACCTCGGGCGAGTTGGCAGGGCAGGCCCTTGGCGGGGCGAGGGGCGAGCCGGTTCGCCAGGGCGAGCAGGTCGGCCGGTGTGGGGGAGCACGCGTGCCGGTCATGCAGACCGGGCGGGTCGGCGCGTCGGGCGAGTCGGGCGGGCGAGTCGGGCGGGGGCCGGGCGGGGTGGTGAGCCGGGAGGGCGAGTCAGCCCGGCGTGTGCGGGCCGGGCGGGGGTTGGGCAACAAGCGGGCCGGTGCGGCCGGCGGGGTGGTGAGCCGGGAGGGCGAGTCAACCCGGCGTGTGCGGACCGGGCGGGGGTCGGGCGACAGGCGGGTCGGGTGGGGGTGGGCGACAGGCGGGTCGGGTGGGGCCGGCGGGTGGTGAGCCGGGAGGGAGCGCCGGTCCGGCCCCGAGGCGGGCGGGGTGCCGCTTCGTGCTCCCGAACTCGATCTTCGGCAAGATCGGGAACCGGGAGCAGGCGGCGCGGCGCGGCTGTGATCTGCGTCTCGATCGTCTGCCGATCGCGCGGTCGCAAGAGAGTGACGTTGCGTAGTCGCGCGATGCCGAAAGGGCGACCCCGGGCGGGGCGAGTCGGGTGTCGGGCGGGGTGCAGGGGGATCGGCTCGGTGTGCATGCCCTCCGACTCACCCCCTCGGGGGAGTGAACGACCGGGCTTTCGCAGGTCTTGACAGTTGACCTCGGCCCGGCCCGCACGACCTCACGGTGGTCTGACCATTGCCCCGTGAGGATGATGGTGACAGAACGAACCGCTTAGGGGCACGGACTGGGTAGTCGGCGGGGCTCCCGAATCGTATCCTGGTTGTGACGCCCCCAGGGCGGGGCGTCCGCCGGGACCGGCGGCAACCGTGATTACCCGGCGCCCGCGACCGCTGTGCCGGAGGAGGAGCCATGCCACTCTCCGAGCACGAGCAGCGACTGCTCGACCAGATCGAGCGCGCGCTCTACGCCGAGGACCCGAAGTTCGCATCCACAGTGCGCGGTGCCAAGCTGCGCAAGCCGTCACGACGGCGTCGCATCCAGGGCATCGCGTTGTTCGCCGTGGGTGTAGCGCTGCTGGTGACGGGTGTGATGTTGCCGAAGCTCGCTGGTATCCCGGTGGTGAGCGTGGTCGGCTTCTTGTTGATGTTCTTCGGCGTACTGCTCACCGTGACGACGCTGCGTCGTGGTGACCAGGGTGCCGAAGAGCCCAGCCAAGAGGGAAGCCGGCCCAGCCGCAGCTCGTTCTCACAGAAGATGGAAGAACGTTTCCGTCGCCGTTTCGAGGACGAGTAGTCCGCGCGAGACAGCCCGACCGAACAACGCACACGGCCCGCCCCGATCACCTCCGGGGCGGGCCGTGTGCGTGCGGGACGATCCGGTCCGGGTCGCGGCCGGTGCGCGCAGGACAATTCCGGTCGGCAGAGGGCGGGAGAACCCAGGCCGCGGTGTGCGGCCAACCAGTGCTGGACGACCCCGTCCCCGGAGTGCGGGGCAGCCCTGGTCCGCAGGACAGCCCTGGTCCGCAGGACGACCCGGTCGCGGGGTGCAGAACAACCCCGGTCCGCGGAGTGATGAGACGACCCGGTCGGGCGGGTGTGCGTCCTGGACCGGCGAACCGGACCAGGACCCGTCACACCGTCACACCGTCGAACCGGCCTCCGCCGGCTCCGAATCGGCCGGCGCCTTCGGCTGGAGCACCGACCGGGGCAGGAGCTTCGCCTTCAACGCCAGCGGCGCGTTGCGGTTCAGGCTTTGGCGCACGTCCTCCACCGCGCCGGGCAGCGCCGGGTCCGCCGCCGAGTGCGCGCTGTACCAGGACCGCTCCACCGCCCCGACGACCGCGCGCAGCCCTTCCCGCCCCTGCTCGTCCAGGTTGTGCACCCGCACGAGCCGTCGCGCGGCCACCCGCACGGTCTCCGTGCTCGGCACCCGCGTGCCGCGGTCCACGGACTCGGCCACCAGCTCCTGCCACGCCGCGCTCGCCGCGTCCGGCCCCAACCCGGCCACCGCCCGCAACCGCTGCCGCCGACGCCACGTCCGCACCGCCGCCGGGGTCGCCGCCGCCACGAGCGCCAGCAGCGCCACCGCCAACCACCACGACACCAGCGCCACCAGCAGCCCGAGCACGACACCCCAGGCCACCGCCGCCGCCACGAGGGCCGCCGACCTCAGCCACACCGGCCCGGACCCGCGCCCGAATCGCCACAGCCGCGCACCGGCCACCACCAGCGCCGTCGCCAGCAACGCGATCAACCCAAGCACCGCCAGCGACACCACGTGCCAGGTGGGCGTCGGCTCCGCCGCCTGCGCCTGCCCGTCCTCACCGGTCAGTCCCGGCGTCGCCGAGGCGGACGCCGACGCGCCCGGCGTCGTGGTCGTGGTCGTGGTGGTCGTCGCGCCGGCGCTGGAACCGTCCTCCTCGTCGTCCGCCTCCAGACCGGAGATGTACGGCGGGGTCACGCCGCGCCCGTCCGACAGCGGCGTCGGGTCGAACGTCATCCAGCCGTGCCCAGGGAAGTAGATCTCCACCCACGCGTGCGCGTCCTGCGACGTGATCGTCTGCACGTCGCCGGTGGCGTACCCGGCGGTGAAGCCGAGCGCCACCCGCGAGGCCATGCCGACCGACCGCGCCATGATCGCCATCGCGGACGCGTACTGCTCGCAGAACCCCTTCTTGCCGTTGAACACGAAGTCTTCCAGCGCGTCCACCGACGTGTCCGTGTCCGCGGTCTGGGTCGTGTACTCGAAGCCCTGCGTCCCGTCCGTGAAGTACCGGTACAACGCGGTCGCCTGGTCGAACTGGTTGTCGTGCGGGGCCACGATCTGCCGCGCCAGCGCGGCCACCCGGCCCTCGACGCCCGGCGCGTCCAGGTACGACTGGTCGACGTCCACCGGGCCCGCCGCCCGCCGCAGCGTGTCCGCAGACGGTGTGTCGAACACCGTCTGCAACGTGTACTCCCCGGACCGGCGCGGCCGGACGCTGTAGATCATCCCGCGCTCCGGGTCGTACCTCCAGTTGTCCTCCGCGCCCTGGACGGCCCGCGGCTGTCCGTACACCGGCAGCCAGTTGTCCACCCAGTTCACCGGCTCGATCCGGACCCCGGTGACCTCGCCGTCGCCCGGGTCGCCGGGCTGCACGGGCAGCGGCCCGTTCGCGGGCACGCCCTCCGGCATGTTCCCGCCCAGCTCCCAGCCCTTGTCCGGCACGTACTGCCGCAACGTCATGGCACGCAGGTACGCCGACGTGGCCGGCATGTCCCGCACCCGGAACAGCTCGCGCGGCGCGCCCTGGTTGAGCATGCCCCGCAGCTGCGTCATCGGGTCGATGCCCAACCCGCCCGAACCGCCGCCGATCTCCTCACCGGTGCCCGGCAGCCGCCCGACCGTGCCGACCAGCGTGAAGCTCGCCCCGGCCACCAGCGCCACCACCACCGCGAGCCCGGCGACCGCGGTCGCCGCCGGCCCGGACCCGCTCTGCCCGCCGCTCGCCAACCGGCCGCGCCACGCCGAGTGCCGGTGCTGCCCGTCCACCGCCAGCAGCAGCGCGAACGCCGCCGCGCCGAACACGAACGTCCACAGCGGAAGCATCTCGTCGGCCAGCGACGCGGGCACCGCGAACACGCACAGCAGCACCAGCCCCGACGCCGCGGGCGCGGCCAGGCCGACGGCCAGCAGGTCGACCAGGATCGCGACCAGCCCGATCGCGACCATCACCAGGCACCGCATGGCCGGGCTGTCCGGCACCGGCGGCACCCCGGTCTGCACCTCGGCCATCGCGTCGCCCAGGACCGACACCAGGTCCTGCAAGGACTGCGGACCGGGCAGCACCACCAGCACACCGCTGCGCGTGAAGATCGTCACCAGCAGGCACATCAGCGCGACGAGCTGACCCAGCGCGACCACGGGCGTGGGCAGCCGGGTCGCCCGCAGCAGCACACCCGTGCCGCCCACGACCGCGATGGCCACCGCCAGGTACACCAGCCACAGCACGCCGGCGATCACGCTCGACAACGCGGTCGCCGCGCACAGCGTGGCCAGGCCGGCGACCGCGGGCGTCGCGCTCACCACCCAGTTGTCGCCGCCCACCGCGGACGTCCTGCCGGTCACGTCAGCCCACCTCCGCGCGCACCACCGGGCCGCGGTTGCCCGCGCTGTGGCACAGCTCCTGCCAGACCTGCCCCATCGGCGTGGACGGCCGCGCCACCACCACTCCCCACCCCGCGCCGCCGAGCAGCCGCTCGGCCTCGGCGGCGTCGGGCGCCGGGTCCTCCGACGGGGCGGCCCACGCCCGGACGTCCAGCACCACCGCCAGGCTGCGCATCCCGCGCGGCCGGTTGCGGATCAGCGAGTCGATCACCGACGGCGTGCTGCCGCCGAGGATCGCGATGACCTCCTGGCCCGCGCCGGGGTCCACGCCCACGGCGGGCTCGCGGCGGTGCGACGGCGGCAGCGCGGCCAGCGCGTCCAGCACCACCGAGTCGCTGTACCCGCTGTCACCCGGCCCGCCCGCCAGCACCCGGCCGTCGTCGCCGACCAGGCGCACCCGGTGGCCGTAGCGGTGCAGGTGCAGGCAGATCGAGGCGGCCATGGACACCGCCCACTCCAGGCTCGCGCCGGGGCCGCTGCCCCGGTGCGCGACCAGCCGGTGGTCCAGCAGCACGGTCGTGCCGCCGCGCCACGGCCGCTCCTCGACCCGGACCATCAGCTCGTCGCGCCGCGCGGTGGACCGCCAGTGCACCTTCCGCAGGTCGTCGCCGTGCCGGTAGGGGCGCACCACCGCGTCGTCCTCGCCCTGGCCGGCCCGCAGCCGGATCGAGCCGTCGTCGCCGGACCCCATCCCCGAACCGTTCGGCAGCCCGGCCAGCGGCACCACCCGCGGCACCACGACCAGCCGGCTGCGACCCGCCAGCTCGCGGTCGAACTCGGCCAGGCCGAACGGGTCGGTGATCCGCGCGAGCAGCGGACCGACCTGCTGGACGCCGCGCATCACCGGCTTGAGCGGGTACCGCAGCACGGTCACCGTGTTGCGCGGGAGCCGTTCCACCACGAACCGCGGGCGCGCGCCCAGCGCGTACGGCACCGCGTCCTCCAGCAGCAGCCCGCCGGTCGGCACCCGCCCGGCGCTGCGCAACTCCACCCGCACGTCGGTGGCCGATCCCACCTGGACGCGGCTGGGGTGCAGGAACCGGGTCGCGTGCAGCCCGACCTTGGCGCGCTGCGCGAGCCACGCCGCGAGCAGCGGCAGGGCCACCACGAACGCCGCCACGCGCAGCAGGTCCCGCTCGTTGAGCACGATCGCGCACAACCCGGCCGCGAACCCCGCGGCCAGGAGGCACCGGCCCCGGGTGGTCAGCCCGGACAGGGCCCCGCGCATGTCAGCGGTGGTGGTTGGGGTTGATGTTGTGCAGGAACTGCCCGGTGGGGTCCATCGCCGCCTGCGGCACCGGCACCCGCTGGACCAGTTGGCGCACCAGGTCGGCCGCCGACCGGCGGGCCGCCTGCGCCTCGGCGGTCAGCACCAGGCGGTGCGCCAGCACCGGCACGGCGACCGCGTGGAGGTCGTCGGGCACCACGAAGTCGCGGCCCGCCAACGCCGCCTGCGCCCTGGCCGCCCGCACGAGCTGGAGCGTCGACCGCGGCGAGGCGCCCAGCCGCAGCTCGGGCAGCCGCCGCGTGGCGCCGACCAGCTCCACCGCGTACCGGCGGATCTCCGGCGACAGGTGCACCCGCCGCACGACCTGCACCAGCCGGAGCACCTGCTCGGCGTCGGACACCGGCCGCAGGTCGGCCATCGGGTCGTGGCCCGCGTGCTCGTCCACCATCGCCAGCTCGGCCTGCGGGTCGGGATACCCGATGGAGACCCGCGCGGTGAACCGGTCGCGCTGGGCCTCGGGCAGGGCGTAGGTGCCCTCCATCTCGATCGGGTTCTGGGTGGCGATCACCATGAACGGCGAGCCGAGCGGGTAGGTCTGCCCGTCGACCGTGACCTGGTGCTCCTCCATGCACTCCAGCAGCGCCGACTGCGTCTTCGGCGACGCGCGGTTGATCTCGTCGCCCACCACGATGTTCGCGAACACCGGGCCGGGGCGGAACTCGAAGTCGTTGTCCTGCCGGTTGTAGATCGACACGCCGGTGATGTCGCTGGGCAGCAGGTCCGGGGTGAACTGGATGCGGCTGACCGTGCAGTCGATGGACCGGGCCAGCGCCTTGGCCAGCGACGTCTTCCCGACCCCGGGCACGTCCTCGACCAGCAGGTGGCCCTCGGCCAGCAGGGTGACCAACGCGACCCGGACCACGTCCGGCTTGCCGACGATGACCTTCTCCACGTTGGCGGCGATCCGGCCGACCGCGGCGTGCAGCTCGGCGAGCGCTTCCTCCGGCCTGCCCTGCGGGTGGGTCGCGTTGTTCGCGTGGTTCACCGCGGGCGCGGCGCCGCCGCCGTAGGAGTTCTCTGGCAGCGCGGCTGGCTGTGTACTCGGAGTCACTCGACCTCCTGGAGCAGGGCGCGGCCCTACCGCGACCGGTTCGCGGTGGCGGTGAGCGTTTCACGCAGTGTGTCAAACCAGGGCGAAGCGCCCTACACCGATTGAACAGTTTCGCGCTCGTGGATTCCACGGGCCCGCGGCCGGCGGCCGTCCACCCCGCTCCACCACGATTCCCCACCGGGACCGCCGGCGAACCGGTTTTGCCCGATTTCGTTGGTCCATCCGGGTGGAGTTCGGGCCGGATCGGCTCACCCGCGGAGGTGGTCGGCGTCGTCGTCCCCCACCGCGCTCCACGTCGGCCATCTTCGCTCTACCTGCGTAAACGCTTCGGCACGGCCGGTGCAACCACCCGTTTCAGCGTTGACTGTGGTGAAAAGTGGGGTACTGTGGCGGCCGGTGGGGCAGACGGGGGCCCCACTGGCGGTCGGAAGTGACGCTTCCGGCGTCGGGAGGTGTGGCGCCGTGTTCCTGGGCACGCACTACCCGAGGCTGGACGACAAGGGCCGACTGACGCTGCCTGCGAAGTTCCGGGACGCGCTAGCGGGGGGTCTCATGGTCACCAAGGGCCAGGACCACTGCCTCTACGTGTTCCCCCGGGCCGAGTTCGAGCAGATGGCGCGCAAGGTGGCGGAGGCTCCGTTCACGAACGAGGCGGTCCGCGCCTACCAGCGCTACCTGTTCGCCGGCACCGACGAGCAGCGGCCGGACGGCCAGGGCCGGGTGTCGATCGCACCGGAGCTGCGGCGGTACGCGGGCCTGACCAAGGAGTGCGTGGTCATCGGCGCGATCAACCGGCTGGAGATCTGGGACGCGCAGGCGTGGCAGCGCTACCTCGAGGAGCACGAGGACAGCTACGCCACGGCCCGCGAGGAGGTGCTGCCCGGCGTCTTCTAGCTCGACGGGATCGGCCGTTGTTCGAGGTTTCGGGTGCCGTGAGGCCTCGGTCCGCTCGGCTTTCGGCCCTGGCGCACCTTCCCCGGCGCCAGGTCCGACGGGCGGGCGGGGACCTGACGACACCCGAATTTTCATCTTGTGAGGGGGACCATCCAGGGAGGGGACGTGGTGGAGCGGGCTCGGCACGTGCCGGTGTTGCTCGATCGCGTCCTGGCCCTGCTGGCCCCCGCGCTGGCCGATCGGGACGCCGTGTTCGTGGACTGCACGCTCGGCCTGGGCGGGCACTCCGAGGCGGTGCTGCGGGCGCACCCGCGGGTGCGGCTGATCGGCCTGGACCGCGACCCGCAGGCCATCGAGCTGTCCCGGCGGCGGCTGGAGCCGTTCGGCGACCGCGTCGAACTCGTGCAGACGACGTACGACGGGATCGTCGCGGCGGTCGGCGGCGCGAAGGTGGACGGGATCCTGATGGACCTGGGCGTGTCCTCGCTCCAGTTGGACGCCGAGGAGCGCGGGTTCGCGTACGCCAAGGACGCGCCGCTGGACATGCGGATGAGCGCGGGCACCGGGATGACGGCGGCGGACGTGCTGAACACCTACTCGGTGGACGACCTGACCCGCGTGCTGCGCGACTACGGCGAGGAGCGGTTCGCCCGCAAGATCGCTGGCGCGGTGGCGCGGGAACGCGAGCGCGAGCCGTTCACCACCAGCGGCCGGCTGGTCGAGCTGCTCTACGACGTGGTGCCCGCGGCGACCCGCCGCACCGGCGGCCACCCGGCGAAGCGGACGTTCCAGGCGTTGCGCATCGAGGTGAACCAGGAGCTGGAGTCGCTGCGGCTGGCGCTGCCCGCCGCGCTGTCGGTGCTCGCCGTCGGCGGGCGCATCGTCGTGGAGTCCTACCAGTCGCTGGAGGACCGGATGGTCAAGCGGGCGTTCGCCGCGCTGGCCAGCTCCACGTCACCGCAGGACCTGCCGGTCGAGCTGCCCGGCCACGGCCCCCAGCTGAAGCTGGTGACCAGGGGCGCGGAGCAGGCGACCGAGCAGGAGGTCGAGGAGAACCCCAGGGCCGCTCCGGTGAGGCTGAGAGCGGCGGAACGCATCCGGGAGGCGACATGACCGCACCGGCACGGACCGGTGGCGGCGCGCCGTCCCCGGCCAGGTCGTCCAAGCCGCGCGAGCGGGCGCTCAAGGCCGTCCCGCCGGAGCGCCGCCGGTCCGCCGCGGCGGACCGCGCCTACGCGAGACGCGCGGCGCGCACGTCGCCGCGCAAGCGGTCGGTGACGCGGCAGCCCGTGGTGGCCCCCAAGGCCCCGTTCGTGGTGATGGTGATGCTCGTGCTCGGCGCGGGCATCGCGGCGATCATGTGGTTGTCCACCCAGGCGACGGCGGACTCGTACCGGTTGCAGGACGCGCGGGCCGAGGAGACCAGGCTCGCCCGGCAGGTCGAGCAGCTCCGGCGGGAGGTGGCGCTGGCCGAGTCGCCGCCGAGCCTGGCCGAGGCCGCGGCGAAGCTGGGCCTGGTCCCGGCCGGCGACCCGG
This sequence comes from Actinosynnema sp. NPDC059335, assembly GCF_042752395.1. NCBI lineage: Bacteria > Bacillati > Actinomycetota > Actinomycetes > Pseudonocardiales > Pseudonocardiaceae > Actinosynnema > Actinosynnema sp. NPDC059335. The sequence continues at coordinate 55,524 of NZ_JBHYXZ010000014.1, forward strand.
CCCGGTTGCGGCAGCTGCCGGACGGGTCGGTCGAGGTGCACGGCAAGCCGTCGGCCGTCCAACCGCCGCCGACGTCGTCCACCGCGCCGCCCGCCGACGCCCAGCAGCCCACGGGCCAGCCGTCCGCGGGCCAGCCGACCACCGCCGCCCAGCCGCCCGAGCCGGGCCAGACCGGTGCGGACGCGCCCGGCCGGCAGGCGGGTCAGCAGCCGCAGGGCTAGGAACCAGGGAACACACCGTGGCACAGCCGGTACCAGGAGGTCAGTGATGCCGGGGCCCAGCCGGGGCAGACCCGTGCGCCGCCCGTTGTCCGTCCGCGGCCCCGCTCCCCGGCGGCGGCGCGGCGGCAACAGCAGGGTCCGCCTGGCGACGGGCCGGCTGCTGCTCGTGGGCGCGCTGCTCCTGGCGGGCATCAAGCTGGTGCAGGTCCAGGGCTTCCAGGCGGAGGCGCTGTCGGCGCAGGCGCAGCAGCAGCGCGCCACGCCGATCGACATCCCGGCCCCGCGCGGCTCGATCCTGGACCGCAACGGCAACCAGTTGGCGTTCAGCGTGGAGGCCCGCGCGCTCTACGTCGTGCCGCCGCGGATGCGCCAGGAGTGGGCGGCGGCGCAGGAGGCCAACCCGGACATCGGCACGTACCAGGAACGCCTCGCCGACATCGCCGCGTTCATCGAGCAGACGCTGGGCAAGGAGGTCGCCGGCCAGAAGACCGACCGGGACACCATGCTCGCCAAGCTGTCCCGCGACACCACCTACGTGGAGCTGGTGGACAACGTCGACCCGGCCAAGGCCGCCGTCATCACGGAGAAGTACAACAACGTCGGGTCCGAGTACCGGGCCGTGCGCGTGTACCCGAACGGCGAACTCGCGTCGAACATCATCGGCGCGGCGAACTGGCGCAAGGACACGGAGCCGCCCGCCACGCACGGCCTGCTCGGCCTGGAGATCGCGCAGGACAACCTGCTCGCCGGCCGCAACGGGCAGCGCATCGTGGACACCGTGCAGGGCAACGACAACGTCGTGATCCCCGGTCCCAACCGGTCGCGCGAGCTGGCCGCCGCCGTGCCCGGCAAGAGCCTGGAGCTGACGCTGGACGTGGACACGCAGTACGCGTTGCAGCGCATGGTCACCGACTACACGCGCAAGACCTCGGCGCGCAGCGGGTCCGCGGTGGTGATGGACAGCCGCACCGGCGAGATCCTGGCCATGGCCAACGACAAGACGTTCGACCCGAACGACTTCGGCAGGGCCGGCGAGGACCAGCTCCGCAACATCGCCGTCACCTCGGTCTTCGAGCCCGGCTCGGTCAACAAGGTGGTGACCGCCGCGACCGCCATCGAGGACGGCATCTACCAGCCGGACAGCGTGTTGCAGGTCGACGGCAGGATCAAGGTCGCCGACCGGGTGATCCAGGACTGGTGGCAGCACGGGCCGCTGGACATGACCTTCACCGGCGTGTTCGCGAAGTCGTCCAACGTGGGCACGCTGCTGACCGCGCAGAAGATCGGGCAGGACCGGTACGCGGACATGCTGCGCCGGTTCGGCCTGGGCGAGCGGACCGGGTCCGGGCTGCCCGGCGAGGAGGCGGGCTACGTGCCGCCGTTGCAGCAGTGGTCCGGCTCGACGTTCGGCAACCTGCCGATCGGCCAGGGCCTCAGCATGACGCTGCTGCAGATGACCGGGATGTACCAGGCGATCGCCAACGACGGCGTGCGCATCGCGCCGCGGATCGTGCGCGCCGAGGTCTCCGCCGACGGCGGCCGCAAGGAGATCGACCCGGCCGAGACCGAACGCGTGGTGTCCCCGCAGACCGCCAAGGCGGTGCGCGACATGTTCCGGGCGGTGGTGCAGAACGTGCCCGGCGACCAGGTGGAGAGCGGCACCGGGGCGCCGGCGGCGCTGCCGGGCTACCAGATCAGCGGCAAGACCGGCACGGCGCAGCAGATCGACCCCAAGTGCGACTGCTACAGCACTTCGCAGTACTGGATCACGTTCGCCGGCATCCTGCCCGCCGACAACCCGCGGTTCGTCGTGGGCATCATGCTCGACAACCCGACCGGCAACCCCCAGTCCGCCGCGCCGCTGTTCCACGACGTGGCGTCCTACCTGGCGCAGCGCTACCAACTCCCGATGTCCGCCGAACAATCCCCCGTCGTGCCGCTGGTGCGCTGAGCGGCATTCGGAGCGCCCCGATCCGGTGAAATCCCGCGCGTGGTGTGCCGCCTTCGCCCCGAGAGGGGTGGGCAGCCCATTCCGGGAACCGTCGGGGCGGGCTCGGTTCCGCCGTCGGCACGGGTGCGGCCATCGTGCCGCGGCAGGCCCGGGAGCGGGGAAGACGCCGTCGCGGGCATCGGGAACCGCCCGCGAGGGGAATGCGCGCGGCGGTGGCCGGAAGGGCCGGTGCCCGGATTTCGCCCGATCCCGGCGGAATGCGACCACGATTCGACGGCGCGCCGCGCGGCGCAACGCGTGGTGGCCGTGGCCGGCATGTCCGGTGGGGATTTCGGGGGATTCCGCGGCGCGGTCGGATCGCCCGAGCCGTCGGGAGGCGCGGTGGCGGGAAGCCGGCGTGCCCGCCCGTCCCCGAGTGGCGGATTCGCCGGTTGTGGCGTATTGCGGACCTGGTGGACAGGTCCGCAATGGACGTGCCGGGCGAACACTCTCCGTGCGCCGGTAGCCTTCCGCGCGTGCCTGCCAAGCTCGAGGGCAAGGTCGCGACCGCCCCGCCTCGCCCTTCCCGCACCCCGCCCGTTGCCGTGTCCGAGCTAGCCACGACCGTCGACGCGCACCTGACCGCCCCCGACCGGGCGCACGTCCGGGTCAGCGGCGTGACGTTGCGCGCCCAGCACGTGCGGCCCGGTGACCTGTTCGCCGCGCTGCCCGGCACGCGGGTGCACGGCGCGGACTTCGCCGCCCAGGCCGTCGGGCACGGCGCGGTGGCCGTGCTGACCGACGCGGAGGGCGCGGCCAAGGTCCGCGACGTGCCCGTGCTCGTCCACCCCGACCCCCGCGCGGTGCTGGGGCAGCTCGCCGCGCGCGTCTACGGCAACCCGTCCGCCGACCTGAACGTGTGGGGCGTGACCGGCACGTCCGGCAAGACCACCACCAGCTACATGATCGAGTCGGCGCTCCGCGTCGCGGGCCGCGCCACCGGGCTCATCGGCACCGTCGAGACGCGCCTCGCGGGCCGCCGGCTCGACAGCGCCCTCACCACCCCGGAAGCCCCGGACCTCCAGGCGCTGCTCGCCGTGATGGTCGAGAGCGGCACCACCGACGTGGCGATGGAGGTCTCCTCCCACGCGCTACGCCTGGGCCGCGTCGGCGGCGTCGGGTTCGCGGTCGGGGCGTTCACCAACCTCTCCCAGGACCACCTCGACTTCCACCCGGACATGGAGGACTACTTCCGGACCAAGGCCGAGCTGTTCGACGGCCGGGCCCGCACGGAGGTGGTCTGCGTGGACGGCGACTGGGGTCCGCGCCTGGTCAAGGACCACACCACGACGGTGGCGACCACCAAGCCCGCCGACTGGACGGCCACCGGCGTGACCGTCTCCACCACCGGCGAGCAGGCGTTCACCGCGCACGGCCCGGACGGGATCACCCTCGACGTCGAGCTGAGCCTGCCCGGGGACTTCAACGTCGCCAACGCCCTCCTGGCCATCGCCTGCCTGCACACCCAGGGCGTCCCGCTGGACGCCGTCCGCGAGGGCCTGCGGACCGTCCAGGTCCCCGGCCGGATGCAGCGCGTGGACGAGGGGCAGGACTTCACCGCCGTCGTGGACTACTCCCACAAGCCCGCCGCCGTCGCGCTCGCCCTCCAGGCGGTCCGCGCCCGCGCCACCGGCCGGGTCATCACGGTCCTCGGCTGCGGCGGCGACCGCGACACCGCCAAGCGCCCCCTCATGGGCGAGGAGGCCGCGCGGCGCAGCGACGTCCTGATCGTCACCGACGACAACCCGCGCAGCGAGGACCCGGCCGCGATCCGCGCGGCGATGCTGGCCGGCGCGCTGGCCGTGCCGGACGACGAGCGCGGCGAGGTCGTGGAGATCGGCGACCGGGGCCGCGCCATCGAGCACGCGGTGTCGCTCGCGCGCACCGGCGACGTCGTCGTGGTGGCGGGCAAGGGCCACGAGACGGGCCAGGAGGTCGCGGGCGTCGTGCATCCGTTCTCCGACGTGGACGCACTGACCGCGGCGATCAGAGGAGCCACCCGGTGATCCAGCTCAGCCTCGCCGAGATCGCCGAGGTCGTCGGCGGCACGCTGCACCGCGCCACCGGCGACGAGGTCGTCACCGGCACCGTCGAGTTCGACACGCGCAAGGTCACGCCCGGCGGCCTGTTCCTCGCGCTGCCCGGCGAACGGGTGGACGGGCACGACTTCGCCGCCCAGGCGGTGGCGCAGGGCGCGGTCGGCGTGCTGGCGGGCCGGGAGGTCGACGCGCCCGCCGTCATCGTGCCCCCGGTCGAGCGCGACGGCGGCAACGCCTACGTGCTGTCCGGCGACACCGACGGCGCGGGCGCGGCCGTGCTCGCCGCGCTGGCGAAGCTCGCCCGGCACGTCACCGACCGGCTGCCGAACCTCACGATCGTGGGCGTCACCGGGTCGTCCGGCAAGACGTCCACCAAGGACCTCATCGCCCAGGTGCTCGCGCCGCTGGGGCCGACCATCGCGCCGCCGGGGTCGTTCAACAACGAGCTGGGCCACCCGTGGACGGCGTTGCGCGCCGACGAGGACACCCGCTTCCTGGTGCTGGAGCTGAGCGCCCGCGGCGTCGGGCACATCGCCAAGCTGTGCCGGGTCGCGCCGCCCCGCGTGGGCGCGGTCCTCAACGTCGGCAGCGCGCACGTCGGCGAGTTCGGCTCCCGCGAGGGCATCGCCCAGGCCAAGGGCGAGCTGGTCGAGGCCCTGCCCGAGGACGGCATCGCCGTGCTCAACGCCGACGACCCGCTCGTCGCGGGCATGGCCGACCGCACCAAGGCCAAGGTCGTCTTCGTCGGCGAGAACGCGAACGCGCAGGTCCGCGCGCGGGACATCGAGCTGGACGAGCAGGCCCGCGCCCGCTTCACGCTCGTCACGCCGCAGGGCGAGGCGGCCGTCCGGCTCGCCGTGCACGGGCCGCACCAGGTCGGCAACGCCCTCACCGCCGCGGCCATCGCGCTCGAACTGGGCGCGACGCCGGATCAGGTCGCGCAGGGCCTCGGCAACGCCGAACGCGTCTCCGCGCATCGCATGGCGGTCTCCGAACGTCCTGACGGTGTGACGATCGTCAACGACGCGTACAACGCCAACCCGGAGTCGGTGCGTGCGGCGCTCAAGTCGCTCGCCACCATCTCCCGCTCCACCACGCCCGCCCGCCGGAGCTGGGCGGTGCTCGGTCCGATGGCCGAACTGGGCGCGGACTCGGTCCGCGCGCACGACGAGATCGGCCGGCTCGCGGTCCGCTTGGACATCAACAAGCTGGTCGTGGTCGGTGAGGACGCCCGCGCGATGCACCAGGGCGCGCACCTGGAAGGATCTTGGGGCGAAGAAGCGATTCTGGTGCCCGACGTGACGGCGGCCGTCGAGCTGCTGCGTGACCAGGTGCGGCCGGGTGACGTCGTCCTGGTGAAGGCATCCAACTCATACGGCCTGTGGCGGGTTGCCGAGGCTCTCCTGGAGGCGGTCAGCAAGTGAAGAGCATCCTCATCGCGGCGGCCATCGCGCTGATCGCGTCGATCATGCTGACGCCCTACCTGATCAAGATCTTCTCCCGGCAGGGCTTCGGCCAGGAGATCCGCGAAGAGGGTCCGCAGAGCCACAAGACCAAGCGCGGCACGCCGACCATGGGCGGCGTCGCGATCCTGGTCGCGATGTGGGCGGGCTACCTCGGCGCGCACCTGGTGAACTCGATGTCGGCGTCCGCGCAGGACCAGACGCCCAGCGCGTCCGGCCTGCTGGTGCTGATGCTGACCACGTCGCTCGGCATCGTCGGCTTCCTGGACGACTTCATCAAGATCCGCAAGCAGCGCAACCTGGGCCTGAACAAGACCGCGAAGCTGGTCGGCCAGTTCGTCGCCACGATCATCTTCGCGATCCTGGTCATGCAGTTCCCGAACCGGGAAGGGCTCACGCCCGCGTCGGTGAACCTGTCGTTCGTGCGCGACATCGCCGTGGTGTCGTTCGGCGTCGTCGGGTTCGTGGTGTTCTGCTACGCCGCGATCAGCGCGTGGTCGAACGCGGTGAACCTGACCGACGGCCTGGACGGCCTGGCGGGCGGCACGTCCGCGATGGTGCTCGGCACCTACGTGGTGATCAGCTTCTGGCAGTTCCGCTACAACTGCTCGAACCTGCTCGTGGCCGGCTGCTACGAGGTGCGCGACCCGCTGGACCTGGCGCTGGTGGCCGCCGCCGCGATGGCCGGCTGCATCGGCTTCCTGTGGTGGAACGCCGCGCCCGCCAAGATCTTCATGGGCGACACGGGCTCGCTCGCGCTGGGCGGCCTGGTCGCCGGCCTGTCCATCGCCACCCGCACCGAGCTGCTGATGGTCGTCATCGGCGGTCTGTTCGTGGTCGAGGCGCTGTCGGTGGTGCTCCAGGTCGCGGTCTTCCGCACGTCGAGACGGCGGTTGTTCCGCATGGCCCCGTTCCACCACCACTTCGAACTCGCCGGGTGGGCGGAAACCACGGTGATCATCCGGTTCTGGCTGCTCGCGGGCATGTGCTGCATGCTCGGGCTCGGCCTGTTCTACAGCGAGTGGCTCACCGCGGTCGAGAGCTGACGATGGGGTTCCTCGCAGGTCGTCACGTCCTGGTCGCCGGCGCCGGCGTGACCGGGCGGTCCGCGGCGGAGGCGTTGCTGGCGGCGGACGCGGCGGTCACCGTGACCGACGGTTCGGCCGACCGCCTCGCCGCGCTGGAGCAGTTGCTGCCGGGCGTGACGCTCACGCCCGGCCTGGCGGAGCCGCCGCCCGGCACGGACCTGGTCGTGACCAGCCCGGGGTGGCGGCCCTCCAGCCCGCTGCTGGAGGCGGCGACGGCGGCCGGGATCGAGGTCATCGGCGAGGTCGAGCTGGCCTGGCGGATGGGCCTGGAGCTGGCCGACCCGCCGACGTGGCTCGCGGTGACCGGGACGAACGGCAAGACGACCACGGTCGGCATGCTGGAGTCGATCCTGCGGGCGGCCGGGATCGACGCGGTGGCGTGCGGCAACGTGGGGCTGCCCGTGGTCGACGCGCTGCTGGCCGGCCGCCGGGTGCTGGCGGTCGAGCTGTCGAGCTTCCAGCTGCACTGGTCGCCGTCCGTGCGGCCGTTCGCCGGGGTGCTGTTGAACCTGGCCGAGGACCACCTGGACTGGCACGGCACCTTCGAGGCGTACGCGTCGGCGAAGGCCGGGGTGCTCACCGGCGAGGTCGCCGTGGGCGGTGTGGACGACCCCGTGGTGGCGTCGCTGCTGGCGTCGTCGCCGGCCGCCGCGCACGTCGGGTTCACGCTCGGGTCGCCCGAGGAGGGGCAGCTCGGCGTCCACGACGGGCAGTTGGTGGACCGGGCCTTCGGCGCGTCCGACGAGGTGCTGCTGCCGGCCGCCGACGTGCACCCCGGCGGGCCGCCCGGGATCGCGGACGCGCTGGCGGCGGCCGCCCTGGCGCGGGCGCACGGCGTGTCGGCCGACGCGGTGGCGCGCGGGCTGCGCGACTTCCGGCCGGGCGCGCACCGGGCCGTGCTCGTCGCCACGGACGGCGGGGTGTCGTACGTCAACGACTCCAAGGCCACCAACCCCCACGCGGCGGCGGCGTCGTTGCGGTCGCACGCGAGCGTGGTCTGGGTGGCCGGCGGGTTGCTCAAGGGCGCGTCGGTGGACGAGCTGGTGCGCGAGGAGGCGCACCGGTTGCGCGGCGCGGTGCTGATCGGGGCGGACCGCGGGGTGATCGCGGAGGCGTTGGCCCGGCACGCGCCCTCCGTGCCGGTCGTGGTGCTGGACGACGCCACCATGGAGGATGCCGTGCGCGCCGCCCGGTCGATGGCGCGGGACGGGGACGCGGTCGTGCTCGCCCCGGCGGCGGCGTCGATGGACATGTTCACCGACTACGCGCACCGCGGGCAGGCGTTCGCCGACGCGGTGCTGGGGATCGTCGGTCAGCGCGGGTAGATGCTGTCCGGGTCCTTCAGGTAGGCGTGGGCGGCGTCGATCACCGGGCACGGCCACGGGGTCGGCGCGCAGCCCCGGCACCGGCCGTCCGGGTCGGGCTGGTGGTCGCCGAGCGTGCCGCGCAGGGCGGCGATCAGGCGCGGGACCTCGGTGCGGGCCACGGCGAGGACGGTGGCGTCGTCGGACTCGTGTTCGTCGGTCAGCAACTCGACCGCGTCGAGGTAGCCCAGCATGTCCTGGTCGAGCAGGTGGAAGGCGCGAGCCAGCGCAGGTGAAGTCATGCGGCCAAAGGTGCACTTCACCGCATTGCGGTGCAACGCGGCATCCTGCGTATTCGCAGAACTTCACCCGATCGGTGGGCCGCTTTCCCGCTAATGTCGCACCATGCCGCAGAACCAAGGTCCGGGAGTCCGGCGGCGCGTCCTGGCGAGCGCGCTGACCCAACTCCGCGAGGAGGCCGGGCTCGACTTCGATGACGTGGTCGAGCACCTGGGCTACTCGAAGTCGAAGATCAGCCGCATCGAGTCGGCGTACACCGGTGTGTCCATAGTAGACACCAAGGCGCTGGCCGAGCTGTACGGGGCCACGCCGGAGAAGACCGCCTGGTTGCTGCGGTTGGCGAAGGTCGCGAAGAAGCGCGGCTGGTGGCACGTGTACGGCGACGTGCTGTTCGACTGGTTCTCCGAGTACGTGGTCCTGGAGTCCGAGGCAGTCGCCATCGACACCTTCGAGATCGACCTGATCCCCGGCCTCTTCCAAACCTCTGCCTACGCCCGCTGGGTCATGCGCGCCCGGACTCCGGATGCGACCGACGAAGTCCTGCACAAGCGAGTCGAGTTGCGCCAGACACGTCAACGTCGAGTCGAGGACGGCACGCTTTCGGTGTGGGCGATCCTTGACGAGGCGACCCTTCGCCGGTTGGTCGGTGGCCGCGAGGTGCAGGAAGAGCAGCTTGCCCACCTGTTGAAGTTGGCAGAACTACCCAACGTGACCATGCAGGTCCTGCCGTTCGGCAAAGGGCAGCACATGGCGATGGGAACGGCCTTCACGCTCCTCAAGTTCGTGGACTTCCCGAGCGTCGTCTACATCGACAACCTGACCGGCGGCCTCTATTTGGATGAAGCTGCCGAAGTCGAGCGGTATAGCCTGGTGCTGGATCACCTACGAGCCACAGCGCTCGACCCGCAGGAGTCGATCGCGCTGATCAGGCAGGTGATTGGTGACCTCTAGCTCGACCGAGGAGAGCGCGATGTGGTCGGAGTGGCGTAAGAGCAGCCGCAGCAACGGCGGCGGTGAGTGCGTCGAGGTGGCCGTGTGGCGCAAGGGCAGCCGTAGCAACGGCACGGGCAACTGCGTGGAGGTGGCCGCGTCGGCGGGCGCGTTCCGGGTTCGGGACAGCAAGAACGCCACCGGTCCCGTCCTGGAGTTCAGCGGGTCGGCGATGGCGGTCTTCCTGAACGGGGCGAAGCGGGGCACTCTCGACCAGTCTTGAGGCGGTAGCCGACGCGCTCCGTCGCGTCCTCGACCTGGTCGACCGGATCGCCTCCGTTCTCGGGCAGTCGGCCGACCTGCTGGACGACGCCCACACCGACCTGTCAACGGCGACCGCGGGCACCACCCAACCGGAGGTCGAGCAGGTCGTCGGCACGTTCGCCGAGTCCCGGCAGCACAACACCGACCTCCTCTCGCAGTGCCTCCGCCTCCGCACCGCCGTCGAGGCGATCCTCACCAGGATCGTGGGGCTCACCGGCGACCACCCACCGCTCCCCGTACCCGAAGACCGCGTCCAAACTGCCCGCAGAGACCTCCGTCCAGCCGTGCCCGGGGCACAAGCCGCCGGTTGGTGGCTTCGCTCCGACGGCAGTCGGACACGGGTCTTGAGCGGCGTGGACGACGATCCCGATGGGTGGCAGAAGCAGGCCGAGCGGTTCCTGAGGAACGCGTTCCCCGGTGAGGGGCGTGGCCTGCTGGCGCTCTCCAGGCATGTTGAGATCAAGATCGCCATGCGGTTGATGGGCAAGTCGCCGACAGATGAGGTGGTGGTGATGGACCGGGTGGTGTGCGGGCGTGATCCGGACACCGCAGCGCTCGACTACACCTGCGACAAGGTGTTGCCGGCGATCCTGGAAGAGGGCACTACGTTGACCGTGATCGAACCGGACGGCACCCGAGTCGCATATCGAGGCAGGCGGAAACGATGAAGATCGAAGCGCGCTGGGCTGATCTCGAGCCGGGAACTGTGCTGAAGAAGCAGTTCCACGAAGAGATCCTCGGTGGGCGCGCGGAGGTGGAGTTGTTCGTCCAGCGGCTCGCGCGGCCCGACACGGGTGAGGCGTACCTGCTGCACCCGGATCGACCTCGGAGGACCAGTTCGTTCGACGGCCGGAGCGTCCCGGATCACAAGGTCGTCGTAGCCGTTCGGGACGCCTTCGGGTACATGGAGTTCTCCGACGACGATCACTTCTGCCAAAGCCTGGGATCGCCGGAGTCGCCCGGCTGGACCACGACGGCGAGTGACTACTTCCACCCGGGGACGGGGGTTTCCCTGTCCACCCTGGTCGACCTGATCGACGAGTTCCGCACCACCGCCGCTCGCCCGACCGCCGTCCGGTGGCGGGACGCGCTGGGCGAATAATCGACTTCGATCACGGCCGCGTCGCGCGACACGCGAGCGATTGACGGGTTTCGCCGCCCCCGCCGGGAGACGATGGGCGCATGACTGCGGTGGACCGGAAGCCGGTGGGGGAGCGACCGCCCAGGGCACAGCGCACCAAGCGCGTGGTCGCGGTGCGCACGTCGTTGACCGCCTGGCTGGGTCGCCCGCTCGCGGACTTCCACCTGTTGCTCGCGATCTTCGGCATGCTGACCGTGCTGGGCCTGATCATGGTGCTGTCCGCGTCCGCGCCGGGCGAGGTGGCGGAGGGCGCGTCGGCCTACAGCGTCTTCAAGAAGCAACTGCTGTACGTGGGCGTCGGGGCGGTCGTCTTCCTGATCGTGCTGCGCGTGCCGCTGCGCGCGGTACGGCACGGCAGCACGATGGCGATGCTCGCCTCCGTCATCCTGCTCGTCCTGGTCCTCACCCCGCTGGGCACGGTCCTGAGCGGCGCGCAGTCGTGGTTCACGATCGGGCCCATCTCGTTCCAGCCGATCGAGCCGGCGAAGCTCGCCCTGGCCCTGTGGGGCGCGCACGTCCTGGTCACCAAGCGCGCCCTGCTGGACCAGTACCGGCACCTGCTGGTCCCGGTCGTGCCGGTGGCGATGCTGGTGTTCGCCCTCGTCATGCTCCAGCCCGACCTCGGCGGCACGATCACGCTCGGTGTCGTGCTGATCAGCCTGCTCTGGTTCGTCGGCGCGCCCATGCGGATCTTCGGCATCATCGCGATCGGGGCCGTCGCGGGCGCGCTCGTGCTCGCGCTCGGCGCGCAGTACCGGCTCCAGCGGGTGCAGACGTTCCTCAACCCGGAGGCGGACCCGCAGGGCGCGGGGCTCCAGGCGTTGCAGGCGCTGTACGCGCTGGCCGAGGGCGGGTTCTTCGGCAAGGGCCTCACCAACGGCAGCTCGAAGTGGCGCTACCTGCCGAACGTGCACAGCGACTTCATCTTCGCCGTCATCGGCGAGGAGCTGGGCTTCATCGGCTGCCTGCTGGTGCTGGGCCTGTTCGCCCTGCTCGCGGTGGTCGGCCTGCGGATCGCGGCGCGCAACACCGACCCGTGGATCCGCATCGTGGCCGCGACGCTGACCGTCTGGCTGGTCGCGCAGGCCGCGATCAACATCGGTTACGTCGTGCAGCTGCTCCCGGTCACCGGCATCACGCTGCCGATGATCTCCTCCGGCGGCACGTCGGTCGTCACCACGATGTTCGTGTTCGGCATCCTGGCCAACTGCGCACGTCACGAGCCGGAAGCGGTCTCGGCGCTGCGGTCGCTCGGCCCCGGCCGGGTCGGCGGCGTGCTGAAGCTGCCCGCGCCCGAGGTCTACAAGCCGCCGCCCAAGCGCCGCCCCGTGCGGCCCTCGCCGCCGCCCCGCAACCGCAAGGCCGCGCCGCCGCCGGTGGACGAGCGGAGGATGGCCGGCCGTCACGCTCCGCCGTCGGAGTACCGTCGTCGCGACTCCCGTAAGGCCGGCCAGGACCGGGACGTGCGGTCCAGGCGGCGTGACGGGCGCTAGCCACACCCACAGAGCGGTACATCGACGCGAGGAGGAAGTGCGTGACCGGGGTTCCCCAGCAGGCCGGACCGTGCGTGGTGGTCGCCGGAGGCGGCACCGCCGGGCACATCGAGCCCGCCCTGGCCCTGGCCGACGCGGTCATGCGGCTCCGGCCCGACGCGCGGGTGGTCGCGCTCGGCACGGAACGCGGTCTGGAGAACAGACTCGTGCCGGCCCGGGGCTACCCGCTCGAGCTGATCCCGCCGGTGCCGATGCCGCGCAAGCCGACGCCGGACCTGCTCAAGCTGCCCCTGCGGGTGCGCGGCGCGGTGAAGCACACCCGCGAGGTGCTCGAACGCGTCCACGCCGACGTCGTGGTCGGCTTCGGCGGGTACGTGGCGCTGCCCGCGTACCTCGCCGCCCGCGGCCGGGTGCCGATCGTGGTGCACGAGGCCAACGCCAAGGCCGGCCTGGCCAACAAGGTCGGCGCGAAGTTCGCCGCCCGGGTCGCCGCCGCGGTGCCCGACTCGGGCCTGACCGACGCCGAGATCATCGGCATCCCGCTGCGCTACTCGATCACCTCGCTCAAGCGGTCCGAGCTGCGGCAGCAGGCCCGAGCCCACTTCGGCCTGCACCCGACCGCGCCGACGCTGCTGGTGTTCGGCGGCTCGCAGGGCGCGCGGTCGATCAACAACGCGGTGTCCGGCGCGGCGTCCGCGTTCGCCCAGGCCGGGATCGCGGTGCTGCACGCGCACGGCCCGAAGAACACCGTCGCGGTGCAGAGCGTGCCGGGCGCGCCGCCGTACGTGCCGGTGCCGTACCTGGACCGGATGGACCTGGCCTACGCCGCCGCGGACGCGGTGCTGTGCCGGTCCGGCGCGATGACCGTCGCCGAGGTGTCCGCCGTGGGCCTGCCCGCGGTGTTCGTGCCGCTGCCCATCGGCAACGGCGAGCAGTCGCTCAACGCCCAGCCCGTGGTCGCCGCCGGCGGTGGCCTGCTGGTGCCCGACGACCAGCTCACGCCGGAGTGGGTCTCGGCGAACGTGGTCCCGCTGGTCGCCGACCGCAACCGCTTGGCCGCGATGACCACGGCCACGCTGAGCACCGGGTACCGCGAGGCGGACGAGGTGCTGGCCCGCATGGTGCTCGAGGTGGTCGAGAAGTGAGCGACGTCCTGGAGCGCGTGCACCTCGTCGGCATCGGCGGGGCGGGCATGAGCGGCATCGCGCGGATCCTCCTGGCCCGCGGCGGGCAGGTGTCCGGCTCGGACGCCAAGGACTCGCGCACCGTGCTCGCGCTGCGGGCGCAGGGCGCGGAGATCGCGGTCGGCCACGCCGGCGCGAACCTCGACCTCCTGCCCGGCGGTCCCACGGCGGTCGTGGTGTCCACCGCGATCCGCGAGGACAACCCCGAGCTGGTCGAGGCCCGCGCCCGCGGCGCGGTCGTGCTGCGGCGTGCCGAAGCGCTGGCCGCGCTGATGCTGGACCACCGGGTGGCCTGCGTCGCCGGCACGCACGGCAAGACGTCCACCACCTCCATGCTCACGGTCGCCCTCCAGCAGTGCCGGATGGACCCGTCGTTCGCGATCGGCGGCGACCTCAACGAGTCCGGCGCGAACGCCCACCAGGGCACCGGCGGCGTGTTCGTCGCCGAAGCCGACGAGAGTGACGGCTCGTTCCTGTTCTTCTCGCCCTCGGTCGCCGTCGTGACCAACGTCGAGGCCGACCACCTCGACCACCACGGCACCGTCGAGGCGTACGTGGCGGTGTTCGACTCGTTCCTGGAGCGCATCCGGCCCGACGGCGTGCTGATCGCGTGCGCCGACGACCCGGGCTCGGCGGCGCTCGCCGAACGGGCCGCCGGCCGGGGGCTCCGGGTGCGCACGTACGGCCGCACGGCCACCGGCCCCGGTTCGGCCCGCCTGGCCGACTACCAGCCCGCCGACTCGGGCGGCGTGGCCAAGGTGGAGCTGGACGGCGAGGTGCTCGACGTGCGGGTGGCCGTGCCCGGCGAGCACATGGCGAACAACGCGATCGCCGCCCTGGTCGCCGCGCTGGAGCTGGGCGCCGACCGCGAGGGCGTGCTGCTCGGCCTGGCCGCGTTCGGGGGCGTCCGCCGCCGGTTCGAGTTCAAGGGCCAGGCGCGGGGCGTGCGGGTGTACGACGACTACGCCCACCACCCGACCGAGGTGGCCGCCCAGATCACCGCCGCCCGCCCGGTCGCGGGCGACGGCAAGCTCGTCGTGGTGTTCCAGCCGCACCTGTACTCGCGGACCAGGCTGTTCGCCGAGGAGTTCGCCGCCGCGCTCGGCCTGGCCGACGCGGTCGTGGTGCTCGACGTCTACGGCGCGCGGGAGGAGCCGGAGCCCGGCGTGACCGGCGCGCTGGTCTCGGGCCTGGTGCCGCTGGACGTCGGCCAGGTCGTCTACGAGCCGTCGTTCGACCGGGTGCCCGCGCTGGTCGCGGGCATGGTGACCGAGGGCGACGTGGTCGTGACCATGGGCGCGGGCGACGTGACCATGCTCGGGCCGGAGATCGTCGGGGAGCTGGACAGGACATGAGCACGCAGGCGGCGCGCCGCCGTCCCGGCGCGGCCAACCCCGGCTCCCGTCCGGCGGCGCGTCGCCGCCCGCCCCGCCGCCCCACGCGCGCCGAGCTGCACCGGCGCCAGGTGGTGCGCCGCCGGCTGGGCGCGATCCTCGTCATGCTCGTGGTCACGGTCGTGGTCTGCACGGTCTGGTTCACGCCCGTGCTCGGCGTGCGCGAGGTCCAGGTGCGGGGCACCGTCAACCTGACCGCCGACGAGGTCCGGGCGGCGGCGGCGGTCGAGTCCGGCACGCCGCTGGTGCGCGTGGACGTCGACGCGGTCGCCGCGCGGGTCCGCGAGCTGCCCCGCGTCGCCGGGGTGGTGGTGGAGCGGGCCGTGCCCGGCACCGTGCGGCTCACCGTGGACGAGCGGGAGCCGGTCGGCGTGATCATGGCCCCGGACGGGGCGCACCTGGTCGACGTGACCGGCAAGGACTACGCCACCGTGGCGCAGCCGCCCGCCGGGCTGCCGGAGCTGCGGGTGGCGGGGGACGCGGTCGTCGCGGCGGTGGAGGTGCTGACCGGGATCCCGGAGGGGCTGCGCGCGGACGTGCTGAGCGTCACGGCGGACTCGCCGTCGGACGTGCGGCTCGCCCTGAGCGCCGGTCGCGAGGCCCGGTGGGGCTCGTCCGCCGACACCCCGCGCAAGGCCGCCGTGCTCCAGGTGCTCATGACCCGCAAGGGCACCGTGTTCGACGTGTCCAGCCCGGAGCTGCCGACCGTGTCCTAAACGCGGTGGGCCGGTGAAACCCGCCACATCGCGTATCCGCGAAAGTGGATCGTCGTGCCGCGTTCCCGCGGCGATACTTCGGGAATGACCCAGACACCGGTGGACAACCGGATCGAGCTGCCCCACACCGGGGACGAACGCACCCTGTTGTGCGGGTTCCTCGACTTCCTGCGGGGCACGATCGAGTTCAAGTGCGCCGGCCTGTCCGACGCGGACGCCGCCCGGTCGGTGCTCCCGTCGCAGCTCAACACGGCCGCGGGCATCGTGAAGCACCTGCGCTGGGTCGAGCACCACTGGTTCGAGGTGGCCCTGCACGGGCGGCCGTCGCGCGCCCCCTACACGAGGGAGGACCCGGACGCCGATTGGCGCATCGAGCCGGGCGAGACGATCTCCGGATTGCTCGCCGACTACGCTTCGCAGTGCGCGGTGAGTCGGGAACTCGTCGCGGGCCTCGACCTCGACCACGAGGTGGTGTTCCGCGGCGACAAACGGCTTTCCGCGCGCTGGGTGCTGATCCACATGATCGAGGAAACGGGTCGGCACGCGGGACACCTGGACGTGGTGCGGGAGCTGCTCGACGGCGTGACCGGCGAGTAGGGACCGCTCACCCGGTCAGGACACAACACGGCGTGGCTGCTGGACCGAGGCATTCGTGGTGCATAACGTCCAGCAGGAACATACGGGGTTGACATAACTCTGAACCTCTGGTTGAGAGTTTCAATCCGGGTGGAGATCCGTCCGGGCTGTGACACCGGTGGTCATCCACTCCAGCACATGAGCACGGACACGATCAGGAAGGCGGACCGATGACGCCCCCGCACAACTACCTCGCGGTGATAAAGGTCGTCGGCATCGGCGGTGGCGGTGTCAACGCCGTCAACCGCATGATCGAGGTCGGGCTCAAGGGCGTCGAGTTCATCGCGGTGAACACCGACGCCCAGGCGCTGCTCATGTCGGATGCCGACGTGAAGCTCGACATCGGCCGCGAACTCACCCGCGGCCTCGGCGCAGGCGCCAACCCCGAAGTCGGCCACAAGGCCGCCGAAGACCACCGCGAGGAGATCGAGGAAGTCCTCAAGGGCGCGGACATGGTGTTCGTGACCGCCGGCGAGGGCGGCGGCACGGGCACCGGCGGCGCGCCCGTGGTCGCCTCGATCGCCCGCAAGCTCGGCGCGCTGACCATCGGCGTGGTCACGCGGCCGTTCTCGTTCGAGGGCAAGCGCCGGGCCAAGCAGGCCGAGGAGGGCATCCAGGCGCTGCGCAACGAGTGCGACACCCTCATCGTGATCCCGAACGACCGGCTGCTGCAGCTCGGCGACATCGGCGTCTCGCTGATGGACGCGTTCCGCTCGGCGGACGAGGTGCTGCTGTCCGGTGTCCAGGGCATCACCGACCTGATCACCACGCCGGGTCTGATCAACCTGGACTTCGCCGACGTGAAGTCGGTCATGTCCGGTGCGGGCAGCGCGTTGATGGGCATCGGCTCGGCGCGGGGCGAGGGCAGGGCGGTGCAGGCCGCCCAGAAGGCCATCAACTCGCCGTTGCTGGAAGCGTCGATGGAGGGCGCGCACGGCGTGCTGCTCTCGATCGCCGGCGGCAGCGACCTCGGGTTGTTCGAGATCAACGAGTCCGCCTCGCTGGTGCAGGAGGCGGCGCACCCCGACGCGAACATCATCTTCGGTACGGTCATCGACGACTCGCTCGGCGACGAGGTCCGCGTGACGGTGATCGCGGCCGGGTTCGACAGCGGCGGGCCGACGCACAAGAAGCTGGAGCCGCAGGCGCTGTCCAGCCCACCGCGCGGCACACCGGTGGCGCCGGCCACCGCGGGTCAGGTGAACCACGCCCAACCCCAGCCGGTGCAGCAGGCGGCGCAGCCCGTGCCGCAGGCGCAGCCGGCCCAGCCGCAGCCGCAGGCCGTGCCGCCGGTGGAGCAGCCGCCACCGGTCGTCCCGGCGCGGCCGACCGTGCCGCCGCAGCCGCAGTCCGGCCAGACCTCGCCGTACTCCACGCCGCAGCCCGCCATGCCGCGGTCGCTGTCGCCGAACACCGGCGGCTCGCTGCCGAACCGCGCCGTCCCCGTGACCGACGACCCGGACGACGAAGTCGACGTCCCCCCGTTCATGCGCCGCTGACCCGAGAGTCCAACCTCCAGCGCGCGTGAGTCCTACGTTCACGTCGCGTGAGTCCTACGTTCAGGACCCCCGAGTTCAACGCTCACGGCCCGCCCGGTCGGCCCGGACGCGTGACCTCGGGGGTCCTGAGCGTTGAACTCACGGTGCGCGAGCGTTGGACTCACGCGCCGCGAACGTTGGACTCTCGCGCCGTGAGCGTTGGACTCACGCGGGTTGGGGGTTGGACTCTCGGGGATGGGAAGCTTGGGGGGTGCGCATCCGTCGTGTCGTGACCACCCGTGAGGGTGGGGTGTCCCAGGCTCCGTTCGACTCGTTCAACCTCGGTGACCACGTCGGGGACGACCCGGCCGCCGTCGCCGCCAACCGGCGCCGGCTGGCCGAGGGCATCGGGCTCGCCCCGGACCGGCTGGTCTGGATGGAGCAGGTGCACGGCCGCACGGTCGGCGTCGTGGACGGACCGGTGGACGAGCCGCTGGAGGCCACGGACGCCGTCGTCACGACCCGGGAACGGCTCGGGCTCGTCGTGCTCACCGCCGACTGCGTCCCGGTGCTCCTGGGCGACCCGGAGGCGGGCGTGATCGCCGCCGTCCACGCCGGCCGCGTCGGCGCGCGGGTCGGCGTCGTCCCGGCCACCCTGGACCGCATGGTCGAGCTGGGCGCGGCCAGGGAGCGCATCGAGGTGCTGCTGGGCCCCGCCGTCTGCGGCCAGTGCTACGAGGTGCCCGCCGCGATGCGCGACGACGTCGAGAAGCACCTGCCCGGCAGCGCGTCGAAGACCCGCTCCGGCAAGCCCGCCCTCGACCTGCGCGCCGGCATCTGGCAGCAGCTCGCCGACGCGGGCGTGGCCCGGATCGGCGTGGACCCCCGCTGCACGGTCGAGGAGAAGTCCCTGTTCAGCCACCGCCGCGACCCGGGCACGGGTCGGCTCGCGGGCGTCGTCTGGATGGAACCGTGAACCGGCGCGAGGAGCTGGCCCTGTCGCTGGCCGAGGTCAGGGAACGCATCGCGAACGCCTGCGCGGCCGCCGGCCGGTCGCCGGACGAGGTCGAGCTGCTGGCCGTCACCAAGACCTTCCCCGCCGAGGACGTGGCCCTCCTCAGCGACCTCGGGCTCACCGCGTTCGCCGAGAACCGCGACCAGGAGGCGGGTCGCAAGACCGCCGAGTTCGCCGAGCTGCGCCCCGGCGCGCCGGCCCGCTGGCACATGGTCGGCTCGCTCCAGCGCAACAAGGCCAAGTCCGTCCTGCGCTGGGCCGACCGGATCGACACGATCGACTCGATCCGGCTCGCCGACGCCGTCGCCAAGGCCGCCACCGAGCCCGTCGACGTGCTCGTCCAGGTGAGCATCGACGGCGACGAGGCCCGGGGCGGTCACCCGATCGGTGACCTTCCGCGATTGGCCGATCACGTAGCACGATCGGATGAACTTAATCTGCGTGGTGTGATGACCGTCGCACCCATTGGGATGTCTCCAGAACGGGCGTTTGCTGCTCTATACGAAGCGGTAACCCGCTTGCGGGCCGATCATCCCGATGCCACCGTGATCTCGGCGGGGATGAGCGGTGACCTGGAGGATGCGATCGCGCACGGATCCACGTGCGTGCGTGTCGGAACAGCGTTGCTGGGCAGCCGGAGACTAGCCTCGCCGTAACTGTCCGGAACCTCTGGGACGGCCGCGACGTCCTTGCGGGTAGGGATCTCGGCGGAGGAAGGGCTCGAGCATGAGCGGGTTTCACAAGCTGAAGGCCTACTTCGGGATGGTTCCCGCCGAGTACGCCGACGACCCGGCCGCCTACGAGGACGACCGGCGCTACGCGGACTACCGGTCCGGGTACGCCGACTCCGACGACTACGAGCCGTACCCGGAGCAGCGCAGCCCCCGTCGGCGCTCGTTCAACGGCTACCGCGCCGAGCTGGACGAGGCGGACGACTACGAGCCGGAGCGCGGCGCCCGTCCGCGCCGGCCGTGGAGCGCGGACACGCACGGCGCGCTGGCCGTGGAGCCCCAGCGCGAGCCGGTCAGCAGGCCGCGCTCCGTGCCGGAGCCGGCGAGCCACCCGCTCGGCCGGATCACCACGCTGCACCCGCGCAGTTACAACGAGGCGCGGACCATCGGCGAACACTACCGCGACGGCACGCCGGTGATCATGAACCTCACCGACATGGATGACGCGGACGCCAAGCGGCTGGTCGACTTCGCGGCCGGGTTGGCCTTCGCCCTGCGCGGCTCGATCGACAAGGTCACCAACAAGGTGTTCCTTCTCTCACCGCCGAACATCGACGTCACGGCGGAGGACCGGAGGCGGCTCGCGGAGGGCGGGTTCCTCAACCAGGGCTGACTGGTGGCACAGTTGAGCATGTGGATGCCCTCTGGCTCGTGGTCTACTACGTGTTGTTCTCGTTCTGGCTGCTGCTCACGGCGCGTGTCGTCGTGGAGCTTGTCCGTAGTTTCGCCAGGGGATGGCGGCCTGCGGGCGGTGTCGCGGTGGCGCTTGAGACCGTCTACACCGTGACCGATCCTCCGGTCCGCCTGCTGCGTCGGCTCATCCCGACGGTGCGGATCGGCGGCATCGGTCTGGACTTGTCCATTATTGTGCTGTTGCTGGTCGTTATCATTCTGATGCGAGTAGCCGATCCCAGGTGAGGGGACCAGGGATGTCCACAGCCCAGGAGTGCGTGAGGTGATCTGATGCCGTTGACCCCCGCGGACGTGCACAACGTCGCGTTCAGCAAGCCGCCGATTGGCAAGCGGGGCTACAACGAGGACGAGGTGGACGCGTTCCTCGACCTGGTTGAGGGCGAGCTGGCCCGCCTGATCGAGGAGAACAACGACCTGCGCCAGCAGGTCGAGCAGCTCGACCAGCAGGTCGAGACCGCGCGTGCCGACCTCGAGGACGCTCGGGCGAAGGTTGCCGCAGGCGTCGGCCCCAGCCGCGTCGTGGACGAGCCGCGCCGGCTCGCACCGGTGCCGCCCCCCTCGGCGCTGGAGCAGACCTCGCCCGGCGGTGGTGGCGACCACCACGTGCAGGCCGCCAAGGTGCTCGGCCTGGCCCAGGAGATGGCCGACCGGCTGACCGGCGAGGCCAAGGCCGAGGCCGACGGCATGCTGTCGGAGGCCCGGACCAAGTCCGAGCAGCTCCTGTCGGAGGCGCGGGCCAAGGCCGACACAATGGTCAACGAGGCGCGCACGCGTGCCGAGACCATGCTCAACGACGCGCGGACCCGCGCCGAGACGCTGGAGCGGCAGGCCCGCGAGAAGGCCAGCGCGCTCGACCGCGACGCGCAGCGCAAGCACGCCGAGGTGATGGGCAACATCACCCAGGAGAAGAACACGCTCGAGAAGCAGATCGACAAGCTGCAGACCTTCGAGCGCGAGTACCGCACCCGGCTCAAGACGATGCTGGAGTCCTCGCTGCGCGACCTCCAGGACCGCGCCCCCGCGGCGCCGTCCGAGGGACGTCAGCAGGGCGGGTACTCGTTCGGGGCGCGCGCCGAGGCCGGCTGATCGGCGCAGCTGATCTAGTCTGCTGCACGTGCTCTCCATAGTCCTGCTGTTGGTGCTGGCAGCCCTGGGGTTGCTCGTGCCCGCGCTCACCAGCGCCCAGACGTACTGGGCCTGGCTGTCCGTGGGCGCGAGCGGGGCCGCTGCCGTGGTCTTGGCGCTCGACTGGTGGCTCCGCCGCCGGTCGGGCGCCAGGGCTGCCGGCGCCGCAGCCGTTGATCACCAGGTTAGCGGTGGTGATCACGCCGCGGCGCTCGGGGGCGCTGCGGTCGAGGCCCCCCGAAGTTCACCTGATCAGGCAGAACCGGAGCCGGGCGAGGAGGACACGGACGCCGCCGACGCGTTGGTCGTGAGCGATCTCACGGACGAGGTGCGGGTGGTGGACGAACGCCCGCGCTACCACCTCGCGGGGTGCTCGTGGCTGGCCGCACGGCCCTCGCTGGGACTGCCGGTGAACGAGGCGCGCCAGCTCGGCTTCACGCCGTGCGCGGTGTGCCGCCCGGACGCCGGCCTCGCGGCCGCGCGACGAGCCGCGACCCTCCCCTCGGCCGACCGGGATCCGGCCGACAGGGACCGCGCCGGCGAGCAGGGGTCGACGGCCGACCGCGAGCGGGCCACCGGCCAGGACTGAGCACCGGGCGAGCCGCGGCGAGCCTCCAGCGCGGGAACCCGGAGAAGTGGTTTGCGCGGTTCGGCTACCCTGGGTGCAGCACGGCGTCGATCCGGCCATCACCGGGGAGCCTCCGGAAGAACGGGTCCAGCGGACCTCAGTAGAACCGGACGGGTGCGGCCCGTCACAGCCGTCGAAAAGAGAGGCCAGAGCCTTCGCGCCCTGGCAAGCGGGGTGGTACCGCGGTGCGCCGTGCCCGGCGTGTCGTCCCCGTGAGCCGGTTGGACGCACGCGAGGAGCTGCACGATGGCCTACCCGAAGGCAGGCGAGGGGTCCGTTCCCTCCCAGCCGTCCTTCCCCGCCCTCGAGGAGGGCGTGCTCGACTTCTGGAAGTCCGACGGGACGTTCCAGGCGTCGATCGAGGCCCGCCCGGCCGGCGACAACGGGGCGAACGAGTTCGTCTTCTACGACGGCCCGCCCTTCGCCAACGGCCTGCCGCACTACGGCCACCTCCTCACCGGGTACGTCAAGGACGTCGTCCCCCGCTACCAGACCATGCGCGGCAAGCACGTCGAGCGCCGCTTCGGCTGGGACACCCACGGCCTGCCCGCCGAGGTCGAGGCGGAGAAGCAGCTCGGGTTCTCGTCCAAGAGCGAGATCGAGGCGTTCGGCATCGAGAAGTTCAACGAGGTCTGCCGCACGTCGGTGCTCCAGTACACCGACCAGTGGCGCGACTACGTGACCCGGCAGGCCCGCTGGGTGGACTTCGACAACGACTACAAGACCCTCGACCTGGACTACATGGAAAGCGTCATGTGGGCCTTCAAGACCCTGTGGGACAAGGGTCTGGTCTACGAGGGCTTCCGGGTGCTCTGGTACTGCTGGCGCTGCGAGACGCCGCTGTCCAACACCGAGACCAAGATGGACGACACCTACCGGGACCGGCAGGACCCGGCGGTGACCGTCGGCCTGCGCCTGGAGACCGGCGAGCTGGCCCTCGTCTGGACCACGACCCCGTGGACGCTGCCGTCGAACCTGGCCGCCGCCGTCCACCCGGACGTGGACTACGTCACGGTCGAGGCGAACGGCGAGCGCTACCTCCTCGCCGAGGCCCGCGTCGCGGCGTACGCGCGCGAGCTGGGCGAGGAGCCGCCGGTCGTGGCCCGTTGCAAGGGCTCCGACCTGGTGGGCCGCAAGTACACCCCGCCGTTCGGCTTCTTCCTCGGCCGGGAGAACGCGCACCAGGTGCTGGCCGCCGACTACGTCACCACCGAGGACGGCACGGGCATGGTGCACATCGCGCCCGCCTTCGGTGAGGAGGACAAGGTCGTCACGGACGCGGCGGGCATCGAGGTCGTCGTGCCGGTGGACGCGCACGGCCGGTTCACCTCCGAGGTGCCGCCGTACGAGGGATTGCAGGTCTTCGAGGCGAACAAGGCGATCATCCGCGACCTGAAGGAAGCGGGCCTGCTGCTGCGCCACGAGACCTACGACCACCCGTACCCGCACTGCTGGCGGTGCGACAACGCGCTCATCCAGCGCGCGGTGTCGTCGTGGTTCGTCGCGGTGACGAAGTTCCGGGACCGCATGGTCGAGCTGAACCAGCAGATCAACTGGGTGCCCGAGCACATCAGGGACGGCCAGTTCGGCAAGTGGCTGGAGAACGCCCGCGACTGGAACATCTCCCGCAACCGGTTCTGGGGCTCGCCGATCCCGGTGTGGGTGTCGGACGACCCGGAGTACCCGCGGGTGGACGTGTACGGCTCGCTGGACGAGCTGGAGCGCGACTTCGGCGTGCGCCCGACCGACCTGCACCGGCCGGTGATCGACACCCTGACCCGGCCGAACCCCGACGACCCGACCGGGAAGTCGACCATGCGCCGGGTGCCGGAGGTGCTGGACTGCTGGTTCGAGTCCGGCTCGATGTCGTTCGCGCAGGTGCACTACCCGTTCGAGAACGCGGAGTGGTTCGAGGACCACTACCCCGGTGACTTCATCGTCGAGTACAACGGCCAGACGCGCGGCTGGTTCTACACCATGCACGTGCTGGCGACGGCGTTGTTCGACCGGCCCGCGTTCCGCAACTGCGTGGCGCACGGGATCGTGCTGGGCGACGACGGGCAGAAGATGTCCAAGTCGCGCAAGAACTACCCGGACGTCAACGAGGTGTTCCGGCGGGACGGCTCGGACGCGATGCGCTGGTTCCTGATGGCGTCGCCGATCCTGCGCGGCGGCGACCTGGTGGTGACCGAGCGCGGCATCCGCGACGCGGTGCGCCAGGCCGTGCTGCCGCTGTGGAACTCCTGGTACTTCCTGGCCCTGTACGCCAACGCGGAGGGGGTCGAGGGGCGCTGGCGGACGGACTCGCAGCACGTGCTGGACCGGTACGTGCTGGCGAAGACGCACGACTTGGTCGCCGGGGTGACCGCGCAGCTCGACGCCTACGACATCTCGGGCGCGTGCGCGTCGATCCGGGAGTTCCTGGAGGTGCTGACCAACTGGTACGTGCGGCGTTCGCGCGACCGGTTCTGGTCGGGCGACCGGGACGCGATCGACACGCTGCACACCGTGCTGGAGGTGGTGAGCCGGGTGGCCGCGCCGCTGCTGCCGCTGACCGCGGAGTCGGTGTGGCGGGGGCTGACCGGCGGCCGGTCGGTGCACCTGACCGACTACCCGGTGGCGGCGGACCTGCCCGCGGACGACGCCCTGGTGGCCGCGATGGACCAGGTGCGGCAGGTGGCGTCCACGGCGTTGTCGCTGCGCAAGTCGAACAAGCTGCGGGTGCGGCTGCCGCTGGCCAGGCTGGTGATCGCGGCGGCGGACGTGGCGCAGCTGGAGCCGTTCACCGAGGTCCTGCGGGACGAGGTGAACGTCAAGGAGGTCGAGCTGACCACGGACGTGGACGCGCACGGCCACTTCCAGCTCGCGGTCAACGCCCGCGCCGCCGGGCCCCGGCTGGGGCCGGACGTGCAGAAGGTCATCAAGGCCGTGAAGGCCGGTGACTGGCAGGAGGTGGACGGCAAGGTCGTGGCCGCCGGGATCGAGCTGTTCCCGGAGGAGTACGAGCAGCGGCTGGTCGCCACGGACCGGGGCGCGACGGCGGCGCTGCCCGACAGCGGCGGGCTGGTCGTGCTGGACACCGAGGTGACCGAGGAGCTGGCCGCCGAGGGCGTCGCGCGCGACCTGGTGCGCGTGGTGCAGCAGGCGCGCAAGGACGCCGGGCTGGAGGTGTCGGACCGGATCGCGTTGACGTTGCGGCTGCCCGACGCGGTGGCGGACGCGGTGCGCCGGTTCGAGGCGTTCGTGCAGGAGGAGACCCTGGCGGGGTCCGTCGAGTACGGCGAGGTCGACCACGGGTCGGACGGTGTCGTCGGCGACGGGCAGAAGGTCCGGGTCGCGGTCGCCCGGATCTGAGCACCACGCCCGGTCGCCCGGATCTGAGCACTGCCACCTACGCCGCGCAGGGGTCCCCGCCAAGGGGACCCCTGCTTTTGTCCTGCCGGCGGGGGAGGACGAAGTCAGCCGCTCGGCGCTGACCTGTGGACAACTCGTCGACCCCGCTGCGCGGGGAGCCGGGGTCGGTGGACGCGCGGCTCGCGGTTCGTCGTCCGGGGCGAGGTCCGTCTCCAAGGGCTGATCAGCACCTGGCGGTCGTGCGCGACCGCGCGGTGACGCTGTTCCGGCACTGCGAACCCGACGCCGTGCGGGAGGCGGTCGCCGCCCGCGTCGGCATGGATGTGTCCCGGTTCCCGCCGGACTCGGTGTGGGTGGACAGCGCGTTCCCCGCCGAGCTGGTGCCGCGGGGGCGGCCGAGCCGACCGGGCCGTCACAGCACGTCGTCGCGCTCCAGGCTGTTCCGCAGCTGGGTCAGGCACCGGCCCCGGGTCGGGCCGATGGAGCCGCGCGGCATGGCCAGGGCCTCGGCCACGGCCCGGTACTCCGCCCGACCCGCCAGCACGGTCAGGCGGAGCAGTTCCTGGCAGCGGCGGGACAGGGCGTTGAACGCGCGCCAGAGGCGGCGGTCGCGGTCGTCGCGCAGCGCCTCCGGCTCCGGCAGCCAGCGGTCGTCGGGCATGTCCACGGCCGAGTCGGTGGACAGGGCGGGGCGGCCGTTGCGGTCGCGCCAGGCCCGCTGCGCCTCGCGCCGGGTGGCGACGATCAGCCAGCCGGCCACGGCGCGCGGCTCGGTCAGCCGCTCCAGGTGGCGCAGGAGGCTGAGCCACACCGTCTGCACGACGTCCTCGGCGGTGGTCTCGTCCAGGCCGTTGCCCCGGGCCACGTGCCACACCAGCGGGGTCAGCTCGGCGACCAGGGAGTCCAGCGCGGCCTTCGAGCCCTCCTGCGCGGCCACGACCAGGGCGGCCTGCCGCTCGTACCGCGACGCCTGCGCCATGATCGCCGCCACGCCCAGCTCGTCCCGGCCGGGATCCTCCGGGATGGCCTCGGCCAGCTCCGCGCGCAGGTGGTCCAGCCGGGGGTCCAGCTCGTCGCTCATGACGTCTCCTTCCCGCGCTGGGAGCCGCGCACCCGGCGTTCGGTGTTGCCGACCTGCTCGCTGACCTTCGCCCTCGCGTGCGACACGTACCGCCGCACCGACGACCGCCGGCAGCCCAGCACGTCGGCGATCTCGCCGTCGTCGAAGTCCCAGAACCGCAGCACCAGCGCCGTGCGCAGGTGGTCCGGCAGGTTCGCGACCGCGGCCAGCGTGCTGACCAGCTCGTGCCACGTCTCGGCGTCCCGCTGCCGGGGCACCAGGACGCGGTACGTGCCGCGCTGCCGGGCGACGACCTCGTCGGTGAGGTCCCCCGGCAGCTCCCGCCGGCGGGCCTGGTCCACCAGCAGGTTGCGGATCGTCCTCACCAGCCAAGCACGTCTGGACCTCGGGGCGATCACCGGCCAGTGGCGCCACGCGGTCACGAACGCCTCCTGCACCGCGGACTCGTGGTCCAGGTGGGGGGACATCACCGCCGCGAAGCGGAACAGCCTGGTGCGCTCCCGGTGGTAGAAGTCGCTGAAGGTGGCCGCGTGGTCGTCGGGATCCTCCGGCGTCACGAACCCTCCCCCCTCTGGTCCCGGTACCGGGAAGACGGACGAGACCGGGGGTTGTGGAGGAAAGACGGTCAGGCGGGTCGCCGGTCACCCCTCCTGGCCGCCGCCGTGCGCAGCAGCCGGACCCACGCCGACCACCGGGCCGGCCGGGCGGGCGGCCGACCGGCGGCGCGGGCCGCGTTGTCGAGCAGGTCTTCGATGAGCGCGTCGTGCAACCACCGCACGGCCAGCGGCCAGGCCAGGCGCATCAGGCCGCGCGGCCGACCGGTCAGAGTGTGCCGCAACCCGCCCGGGACCGCTTCCAGCACATGGGTGCCGACCATGCCGATGGTCGGGTCGAACGCGAACTCGACCCGTCGGCCGGGCACGTGCGCGGTGCAGCGGTAGCGGACGAACCCGTGCCCGCCGTCCGCGCCCACGCCCAGCGGGCGGTCGAGCACCAGCGCGGGCCACCGGTCGGACGGCCACAGCTCGACCAGCCGGTCGACCAGCGCCGCGCTGTCGGGGATCGGGCGTGTGTGCACGTTCCGGATCATCACGACCACCTCCGTACGGGACCGTATGGTCCGACACCATACGGTAGCGTATGGAGTCATGGCACGGCGGACGCGCGACGACTGGACCGCGGTGGCGTTGCGGGCGCTGGCGGAGGGCGGCGTCGCGGCGGTCGCCGTGGAACCCCTCGCGGCCAGGCTCGGCGCGACCAAGGGGAGCGCCTACTGGCACTTCCCCAACCGCGAAGCCCTGCTCAAGGCCACCCTCGAACGCTGGGAGCGCGAGCACACCGAGGCCGTGATCGAGCTGGTCGAGTCGGTGGCGGAGCCGGCGGCGAGGCTGCGGCTGCTGTTCGGGACCGTGCTGGAACGCACGCGGCACAGCGCGGTGGAACTGGCCATGCTCGCCGCCAAGGACGACCCGGCGGTGGCCCCGGTGCTGCGGCGCGTCACGGACCGCCGGCTCGGCTACCTGGAGGCGTTGTTCGGGGAGCTGGGGTTCCCCGCCGACGTGGCGCGCCGGCGGGCCGTGCTCGCCTACTCCGCCTACCTCGGGCAGGCGCAGTTGCTGTCGGCCGCGCCGGACGTGCTCGGGGAGCGCCCGGCGCTGCTGGAGGAGACGCTGGCGGCGGTGGTGTCGCGTGCCTGACCCGTTCCGGTTCGCGGTCCGGGTCAAGCCCGGCGCGAAGCGCGAGGCCGTCGGCGGCCGGTGGGGCGACGGCGCGCTGGTCGTCGCGGTCGCCGCGCCGGCCGTGGAGGGCAAGGCCAACGAGGCCGTGCGGCGGGCGCTGGCCAAGGCGTTCGGCGTGCGCCGGCAGGACGTCGCGGTGGTCGCGGGCGAGCGCGGCCGGGACAAGGTCGTGCTGGTGGACCCCGCCCCGGCCGCCGCCGCCGAGGTGCTGGCGCGGCTGCTGGGGGACTAGGCCGCCAGCGTCCACACCGCGTGCGCGATGGCGTCGGTGTTGCGGTCCAGCGCGGTCGCGTTCACGTTGGCCGTGGTGTCGCACGAGCGGTGGTAGCAGCGGTCGAACGCGGTGCCCGCCGTGCCGCCCCACTTCTGCGCCTGGGCGGACGTCTTGATGCCCTCCGCGCCGGTGAACGTGCCGCCGACGGGGATGCCGGCCCGTGCGAACGCCGCGTGGTCGGACCGGCCGCCCACGCTGGTCAGCTCGGTCTGCACGCCGATCGAGGTGAAGTAACCCTGCAACGTCTGCTGGAGGGCCAGCGACCCGGACGGCTGCCCGGACGCGCTGTAGACGAAGTAGCCGGGGTTGGGCGAGCCGATCATGTCGAAGTTCAGGTACGCGTCGATCCGCGAGCGGTCCGTGGTGGACAGCGAGTTCACGTAGTACGTCGAGCCGACCAGGCCCAGCTCCTCCGCGCCCCACCAGGCGAACCGCAGGTGCTTGGTGGGCTGGAAACCGCTCGACCGCACGGCCAGCGCGACCTCCAGCAGCCCGGCCGAGCCGGTGCCGTTGTCGTTGATGCCCGGACCGGCCGTCACGCTGTCGAGGTGCCCGCCGACCATGACCACGTTGTTCAGGTCGCCGCCGGGCCAGTCGGCGATGAGGTTGTAGCCGGTGGCGCCGCTGCTGGTGAACGACTGCACCCGGGTGGTGAAGCCGGCGGCGTCGAGCTTGGACTTCACCCAGTTCACCGACGCCAGGTAGCCGGGCCGGCCGTGCGCCCGGTTGCCGCCGTTGGCGGTGGCGATGCTCTGGAGCTGGGCGAGGTCGGCCTGGACGGCGGAGACCGGGATGTTCGGCCCGGCCAGGGCGGACGGCGGTGGCGCGGCGGTGGCCGAGCCGAGGCCCGAGCCCAGGAGCGCGCCGGTGGTGACCAGCGCGATGGAGATCGTGCGCAACTTCACGGTGACTCCCGCAGGGAAGGTGTCTCGGGGACGGTAGGGAGGTGACCGGGGCGGCGGACCCGATCTTCACCGTGCCCGGTTCGGCGGGCGTCGCGCTAGGGGCGTTCGACTGGTGACGCTGCGTCGCGGTGCCGGATTAGTCCATATCGGGGGGACCAGGGAGAATGACCCCGTCGAGTGACGAGGGTGGACGACGCGTGGAGGTCGAGTGGGCGGTGTGACGGGCTACCTGGGCATCGCCGCCGCGGTTCTGCTCATCTCGGTCATCGCGGTGCGGGTCTCGATCCGGCTCGGTCTGCCGTCGCTCCTGCTCTACCTCGGCATCGGCGTGCTGCTCGGCGAGGCGGTCCTGGGCATCCAGTTCGAGGACGCGGACCTCACCCGGTCGCTGGGCACGGTCGCGCTCGTGCTGATCCTCACCGAGGGCGGCCTCACCACCCGGTGGAACGCCGTGAGACCGGCGCTGGGCCTGGGCATCACGCTGTCCACGGTGGCCGTCGGCGTGAGCATCGCGGTCACCGGGTTCGCGCTGCACTTCCTGCTGGACATGGACTGGCGCACGGCGCTGCTGTGGGGCGCGGTGCTGTCGTCCACCGACGCCGCGGCGGTGTTCAGCGTGTTGCGCGGGGTCGGGGTCGGCAAGCGGCTCATCGGCGCGCTGGAGCTGGAGTCCGGCATCAACGACGCCCCGGTCTACATCGCCGTCGTGCTGCTCGCCTCGCCCGACCCGATCACCTGGACCGCGCCGCTGCTGATGGTCTACGAGCTGGTCGCCGGCGGGCTGATCGGCATCGCGCTCGGCTGGGTCGGCGGCGTCGCGCTGCGCCGGGCCGCGCTGCCCGCCACGGGCCTGTACCCGCTGGCCACGGTCGCCGTCTGCCTGCTCGCCTACACCTTCGGCGACCTCGCCCACGCGTCCGGCTTCCTCGCCGTCTACACCGCCGCGCTGGTGCTCGGCAACGCGCGGCTGCCGCACCGGTCGGACACCCTGTCGTTCGCCGAAGGGCTGGGCTGGGTCGCGCAGATCGGGCTGTTCGTGCTGCTCGGCCTGTACGCCTCGCCCGACCGGCTGCTCGACGCGCTGGTGCCCGCGCTGGTCGCCGGCGCGGTGCTGGTGCTGCTGGCCCGGCCGCTGTCGGTGTTCTTCGCCTCGCTGCCGTTCCGGGTGCCCTGGCGGGAACAGGTGTTCGTGTCGTGGTCCGGGCTGCGCGGCGCCGTGCCGATCGTGTTCGCCCTCATCCCGCTGATCGGCCAGGTGCCGGGCGCGCAGCGGCTGGTCGACGCGGTCTTCGTGCTGGTCGTCGTGCTGACCGTGGTCCAGGGCACCACCCTGCCGTGGCTCGCCAAGTGGCTGCGGCTGGTCAAGTCCGGCGAGGCGCACGAGGTGCAGGTGGACTCGTCGGCGCTGGACGCGCTCGGCGCGGAGCTGCTCCAGGTCCGCATCCAGCCCGGCTCCAAGCTGCACGGCGTCTACCTGTCCGAGCTGAGGTTGCCGCCGGGGTCCTCGGTGAGCCTGGTCGTGCGCGACGAGCAGGGTTTCACGCCGCAGCCGACGACCCGGCTCCAGGAGCACGACCAACTGCTCGTGGTGTGCACGGAGGCCATGCGCACGGCGACCGAGCAGCGCATCCGGGCCGTCGACCGGGCGGGCCGGTACGCCCGCTGGAAGGGCGACGTCGGCCTGCCCTGACGTTCCGCTCCCAGGATGTGAACGCCGCTCGACGGGAGCGAGCGGGCTGCGTTAGCGTCGGGGCGAAGGTCATGAGTGCCAGCGCGAAGCCCAGGCTCGCTGGCCGGCAACCCTCCAACCGCGGTGGGGTGCCCCTGGTGAGGACCTGGCCTGGCGCGCAGGGCGTCCGGCAAGCGCGGGCTCCCTCTGGTGACGGGGTCCCGGACCCTCCGGAGGGCGTCATGACGATCGCAGTTCCCCGCACCACGGTTGCCGGCCCCGAGCAGGCGGCGCTGCCGCGGGTGGTGGGCGCGTCGCTGCGCGTGCCGCTGGTCACCGGCGAGCGCGTCGAGTACGCCAACCTCGACCACGCGGCCAGCGCGCCGTGCCTGGAGCAGGTGCGCGACGCGGTGGACGAGGTGCTGCCCTGGTACGCGAGCGTGCACCGGGGCGCGGGCTTCGCCTCGCAGGTCAGCACCAAGGTCTACGAGCAGGCCCGCGCGTCCGTCCGGCGGTTCCTCAACGCCCGCGACACCGACGCCGTGGTGTTCGCCCGCAACACCACCGACGCGTTGAACCTCCTGGCCAGGAGCCTGCCCCGGCACACGGCCGTGATCCTGTTCGACACCGAGCACCACGCCGCGCTGCTGCCGTGGCGCGGTCCGCACGTGCGCCGCCTGCGCGCCCCCGCCTCGCCCGCCCAGGCGACCCTGGACCTGGACCGGGCGCTGCGCGAGGCCCCCGTCGGCCCCCGGCTGGTCGTGGTGGCCGGCGCGTCCAACGTGACCGGCGAGGTGTGGCCGGTCGCCGAGCTGGCCCGGGTCGCCCGCCGGCACGGCGCCCGGATCGCCCTCGACGCCGCCCAGCTCGCGCCGCACCGGCCGGTGGACGTGCGGGCGCTCGACGTGGACTACACCGTGCTGTCCGGGCACAAGGTCTACGCGCCGTTCGGCGCGGGCGCGCTGGTCGGCCGGTCCGACTGGTTGCAGGCCGCCGAGCCCTACCTGGTCGGCGGCGGCGCGACGGCCCGCGTCACCGACCACGGGGACCGGCTGGGCGTGGCCTGGTCGGCGGTGCCCGAGCGGCACGAGGCGGGCACGCCGAACGTGGTGGGCGTGCACGCCCTGGCCGTCGCCTGCGACGTGCTGGGCCGGCACTGGGAGCGGACCACCGCGCACGAGCGCGTGCTGCTGGCCAGGCTCCGCGAAGGGCTGCGGACCGTGCCCGGCGCGCGCGAGCTGGCGTTGTTCGGCCCCGACCACGACCGGGTGGGCGTGGTGAGCTTCACCGTGGGCGGCCACGACGCCGGCTACCTGGCCGCGGCCCTGTCCGCCGAGCACGGCATCGGCGTGCGCGACGGCGCGTTCTGCGCCCACGTGGCGGTGCACCGCCTCACCGGGGGCGAGCGGGCGCTGCGCGCGTCCATCGGGCTGGGCACCACCGAGGAGCACGTGGACCGCTTCATCGCCGCGCTGCGCAGGCTCGTCACCGAGGGTTCGCGGTGGGAGTACGAGCAGCGGGACGGCCGCTGGACCCCGCTGGACGACCAGCGCGCGCTCCCGCCGTTCCTGCGCTGACTCCGATGCTGGACAATGGCCCGGTGAGCACCGATCCCCACACCGAGCCGGACACGCCGGACCAGCCGGACGCCCCGTTGCCGAAGCGGCGGGTCCTGCTGCTGGCCGTCATCGCGCCGCTGGTGTTGGCGCTCGACCTGGTCACCAAGGTCATCGCGGTGGAGAACCTGGAGGGGCGCGAGCCGATCGAGCTGTTCGGCGGCCTGCTCTACCTGCCGCTGATCCGCAACACCGGCGCGGCGTTCGGCCTGGCCGAGGGCTGGACGGTGATCCTCGCGCTGATCGCGTCCAGCGTGGTCGTGTTCATCCTGTGGATCGCGCGCCGGCTGCGGTCGGTCGGCTGGGCCATCGGCCTCGGCCTGGTGCTGGGCGGCGCGATGGGCAACCTGGTCGACCGGATCTTCCGCGCCCCCGGCCCGCTGCGCGGCGGGGTGGTCGACTTCATCTCCGTGCTCGACCCGTGGGGCAACTTCTTCCCGGTGTTCAACCTGGCCGACTCGGCCATCTGCGTGGGCGGCGGCGTGATCGTGCTGATGGCGTTGTTGCAGCGCGACTACGACGGCACCCGCGTGGAGAAGAAGGCCGACCCCAAGAAGGCCGGCGCATGAGCGGCTACCGCACGCTGCCCGTGCCGGACGGCCTGGACGGGATGCGGGTCGACGCCGGGCTGGCCAAGCTGCTCGGCCTGTCCCGCACCGCCGTCGCCGCGTTGACCGAATCGGGTGACGTCGTGCTCGACGGGCAGCCCGCGGGCAAGTCCGACCGGCTGGTGGCGGGCTCCGTGCTGGAGGTCACCCTGCCCGAGCCGGAACGCCCGGTGCAGGTGCAGGCCGTGCCCGTCGAGGGCCTGGAGATCCTGCACGAGGACGACGACGTGATCGTGGTCGACAAGCCGGTCGGCGTGGCCGTGCACCCCAGCCCCGGCTGGACCGGCCCCACCGTGGTGGGCGGCCTGGCGGCGGCCGGGATCAGGATCGCCACGTCCGGCGCGGCCGAGCGGCAGGGCGTCGTGCACCGGCTGGACGTCGGCACGACCGGCGTGATGGTCGTGGCCAAGAGCGAGAGCGCCTACTCGGCGTTGAAGCACGCGTTCAAGGAGCGCACGGTCGAGAAGCTCTACCACGCGCTCGTGCAGGGCCACCCCGACCCGATCAAGGGCACCATCGACGCCCCGATCGACCGGCACCCGAAGCACGACTACAAGTTCGCCGTGATGGCCAACGGCAAGCCCAGCGTGACGCACTACGAGGTGGTCGAGGCGTTCCGCGCCGCGTCGCTGCTCGACGTGCACCTGGAGACCGGCCGGACGCACCAGATCCGGGTGCACTTCTCGGCGCTGCGGCACCCGTGCGTCGGCGACCTCACCTACGGCGCGGACCCGGTGCTGGCCAAGCGCCTCGGCGTGACGCGGCAGTGGCTGCACGCCCGGACGCTCGGCTTCCACCACCCGGCCGACGGCCAGTGGGTGTCGTTCACCAGCGAGTACCCCGCCGACCTCGCGAACGCGCTGGAGCTGCTGCGCGCGGAGGGGTACTGACCCCGTTGGGGCGCAACACTTTCGCCTCGCACGTGACGTAGGACATATCGCTTTCCACGGGATCGTTTGGCTTGCGAAGCTTTTGCCGGACGACGTGGGGGTGGCGGATGGACAACAGGGCCCGGCTGGTGGCGCTCCTGGGCACCTTGTGCCTGCTCGGACCGCTCTCGATCGACGCGTACCTGCCCGCGTTCCCGGGCATCGCCGCGGAGTTCGGCTCGACCGAGTCGGAGATCCAGCTCTCGCTGACCACGTTCATCCTGGGCCTGTCGGCCGGGCAGCTGGTGGTGGGTCCGCTGTCGGACTCGTGGGGCAGGCGCCGGCCGTTGCTGGTGGGCATCGGCAGCTACGTGGTGATCTCGCTGGTCTGCGCCGTCGCGCCCAGCGCGCTCGCGCTGTCGGGGTTGCGGCTGCTCCAGGGGCTCGGCGTGGCGTCGGGGTTCGTGATCGCGATGGCGGTGGCGCGCGACCGGTTCGAGGGACTGGCGATGGCGCGGTTCATGTCGTTGATCATGCTGGTCAACAGCCTGGGGCCGGTGGTCGCGCCGGTGCTGGGCGGTCAGCTGCTGCGGTTCACCAGCTGGCGCGGGACGTTCGTCGCGCTCGCCCTGATCGGGGCGGCGCTGCTGGTCGCGCTGGTGTTCGGCCTGCCGGAGACGTTGCCGCGGCACCGGCGGCGCCCGGCGAACCTGCTGCTCACGCTCAAGGTGTTCGGCGGGCTGCTGGCCGACCGGAAGTTCGTCGGCTACGCGGTCGCGTCGGCGTTGGCGCTCGGGGCGCTGTTCGGGTACGTGGCGGGGGCGTCGTTCGTGCTCCAGGGCGTGTACGGGCTGTCGCCGCAGCAGTTCAGCCTGGTGTTCGGCGCGAACTCGGTGGCGATCGTGCTGGCCGGGGTGCTCAACACCCGCCTGACCGGGCGGATCATGCCGCGGCCGCTGCTCACGATCGGGCTGGTGGGTGCGGCGACCGGCGGGGCGGGGCTGCTGGTCGGCGGGCTGGTGGGCGGTGGGCTGGCCACGTTCCTGCCGCCGTTGTTCGTGCTGACGATGAGCGTGGGGCTGCTCATGCCGAACGCCGGTTCGCTGGCGATGGCCCGGCACCCGGAGGCCGCGGGCAGCGCGTCCGCCGTGCTGGGCGTGACGACGTTCCTGGTGGGCGGCCTGATGGCCCCGCTGGTCGGCGCCGGCGGCTCGGCCAGCGTCCTGCCGATGGTGACCGTGATGGCCGCCTCCACCTTCCTGGCCCTGCTGACCTTCCTCACCCTGACCAGGGGCGACCTGGGCATCACCCGCGACCCCACCCCAACCCGCTAACCGGCGTGTCCTACGTCCGCGTCACGCGTGTCCTACGTTCGGAACACCCGAGTTGAACGTTCAGAACAAGGCCGGTCGTCCTGAACG
>NZ_JBHYXZ010000015.1:0-7595 GCF_042752395.1 Actinosynnema sp. NPDC059335
GCCCGTTCGTTCTCCCCGCGGCGCGCTAGTCGCGCGGCGCGCCCCGCCCGTCGGCCGGGGGGGCCGCCGAACGACGGGCTCGGACGGCTCGCCAGCCGACGAACAGCAGCACGGCGAGCACGGGGATGGACCAGAACGCGATGCGCTCCGCCGGTCCGGCGAACGCCATCAGCACGATGACGAGCGCGAGGAACGCCAGCGTGGCGTAACCGGTGTACGGCGCTCCGGGCATCCGGTAGGAGGGCCGCTCGACCTCGCCGCGCAGGGCGGCCTGGCGCAGCCGCAACTGGGACACGATGAGCGTGGCCCAGGTGGCGACCACGCCCAGCGAGGCCACCGCGATGGCGATGTCGAACGCCTCCTTCGGCACGAGGTAGTTGAGGACCACGCCGAACAGGTAGGCGACCGAGGTGAACAGGATCCCGCCGTACGGGACGTGCCTGCGGTTCATCCGGCCGGTGAACGCGGGCGCTTCGCCCTGCTGCGCCAGCGAGCGCAGGATGCGCCCGGTGGAGTAGAGGCCCGAATTGCACGACGACAGCGCGGCGGTGAGCACGACCGCGTTCATCACGTCGCCGACGCCGGCGATGCCGAGCGCGGAGAACACGGTGACGAACGGGCTTTCCGCGCCGCTGTAGAGGCTCCACGGCAGCAGCATCGCGAGCAGCAGCACGGACCCGACGTAGAAGATGCCGATCCGGTAGACGACGCCGTTGATGGCCTTGGGCAGCACCTGGCGCGGATTGGCGGTCTCCCCCGCCGCGATGCCGACCAGCTCGATGGCCGAATAAGCGAAGATGACCGCCTGGAGGGTCATCAGGGCGATGCCGACGCCGGCCGGGAACATGCCGCCGTGCGCGAACAGGTTGTGCACGCCCGCTTGGCTGCCGCCGACGTCCGCGCCGCCGATCACGAGGGCGACGCCGGTGAACAGGAACACGACGATCGCGGTGACCTTGACGACGCTGAACCAGAACTCCAGCTCGCCGAACAGCTTCACCGACAGCAGGTTGACCAGCACCAGGAAACCGAGCGCGAGCAGCGCGGTGACCCACTGCGGCAGGTCCGGCAGCCAGCGGTGCACGTAGATGGCCACGGCGGTGATCTCGGCGATGCCGGTCATCGCCCAGTTCACCCAGTACATCCAGCCGGAGGTGAAGCCGGCCCACGGTCCGATGAACTCGCGGGCGTATTCCACGAAACTGCCCGCGGTGGGCCGGTGCAGCACCAATTCGCCGAGCGCGCGCATCACGAAGAACGCGGCCAGGCCGCACAGGGCGTAGGAGAAGACGAGCGACGGACCGGCTTGGGCGAGTTTGCCGCCGGCGCCGAGGAACAGGCCGACGCCGATGGCGCCACCGATGGCGATCATCTGCACCTGGCGCTTGGACAGCGCTTTGGTGTAGCCGTCGGCGTCGGGTTCCGCGACCGTCTGCTCAATCATGGTGGCCGAACGCTAGTGGCTCCCGGCCGGCTCCCGGAAACCGCTTGAGGAAGGCTTGATGTAATCCTCTTCACAGCACCCGGAGAGGGCCTGGTCGAGATCCTCCCAGAGGTCTTCCACGTCCTCCAGGCCCACGCTGAGCCGCAGCAGGTTGGCGGGCACGCCGGACGCCTCGCGGTCGGCGGCGGCCACCAGCCGGTGGGTCAGCGCGGCCGGGTGCTCGATCAGCGTGTCGACCGCGCCGAGGCTGACGGCGGGCGTGATCAGCCGGAGCCTGCGCACCACGGCGGCGGGGTCCTCGCGGGTGGTGAACGCGAGCACCGCGCCCGGACCGCGCATCTGCGTGCCGACCAGGCCGTTCGGGTCCGCGCCGGGCAGGCTCGGGTGCCGCACCAGGCCGGTGCCGGGGTGGGCGTCGAGGCGGGCCGCCAGGTCGGTGGCGCTGCGCTGGGCGGCCTCGACGCGCAGGGGCAGCGTGGCCAGGCCGCGGTGCATGAGGTAACCGCCGAGGGGGTGCAGCACGGCCCCGGTGACGATCCGGACCTGGCGCAGCGGTCCGGCGTGCTCCTCGTCGCAGGCCACCACGCCGCCGAGCACGTCGCCGTGCCCGCCGAGGTACTTGGTGCCCGAGTGCAGCACGTAGGTCACGCCGTGGGCGGCCGGGTTCTGCAGGACCGGCGTGGCGAAGGTGTTGTCCACGACCACCGGCACGTCGCCCGCCTGGGCGACGACGGCGGAGAGGTCGACCAGGTCGAGGTTCGGGTTGGCCGGAGTCTCGATGACGACCAGCCCCGTCTGCGGGGTGACGGCGTCGGCGACCCGGTCGGCGGTGGCGTAGGTCGTGCGCACGCCGAGCAGGCCGGACGACAGCAGGTGGTCGGTGCCGCCGTAGATGGGGCGCACGGCGACCACGTGCGGCTTGCCGGTCAGCACGCACGCGGCCTGCACCACGGCGGTCACCGCGGCCATGCCGCTGCCGAACGCGACCGCGGTCGGCGTGCCCTCCAGCGCGGCGAGCGCCTGCTCGAACCGGGCCACGGTCGGGTTGTGCAGCCGGGAGTAGACCGGCGAGGCGGCGTGCGCCGCGCCCTCGGCGAGGTGTTGCAGCGCCTGGCCGCCCTCGGCCTGGTCGGGGATCGGGTAGGTGGTGGACAGGTCGATCGGCAGGGCGTGCACGCCCAGGTCGGCGAGGTCGTCGCGCCCACCGTGCACCGCCGTCGTTCGCAACCGGGTCATGGCGGAATCCTGGACGTATCGTCGGCGGTCGCGGCACAAGTCCGCAGCCGGTTCGGTGTCGGGGAGGTTTCGGCGTGTTGGATTCGGTGGACGCGGCGATCGTGCAGGAGTTGCAGAAGGACGCTCGGCTGCCCAACAAGGACCTGGCGGAGCGGGTGAACGTGGCGGCGTCCACGTGCGTGGTCCGGCACCGGTCGCTGCGCGAGCGCGGGGTGATCACCGGGTACCACGCGGAGGTGGACCTGGCGGCGATGGGACGGCCGGTGCAGGCGATCATCGCGGTGCGCGTGCGGCCCCACACGAGGGCGATCGTGGAGCCGTTCATGGACTACGTGCTGACGTTGCCGGAGGTGCTGGCCATGTCGCACGTGGCGGGGCCGGAGGACTTCCTGGTGCACGTGGCGGTCGCGGACACGGCGCACTTGCAGCGGTTGGTGCTGGATCGGTTCACGACGCGGCGGGAGGTCAGCGAGGTGCAGACCAACCTGCTGTTCCAGCACGTGCGGAAGCACACGGTGCCGCCGGCGGGTGGGGGTGTGGCGGGGTGGTGAGGACGGTGAAGGGCAAGAGCCGAAAGAGTCTTCGCCGGACGGGCGGATCAGCAGGATGACGGGGTTCGCCGAGCGTGTGCGGCACTGGCCTGGCCTCCGGTTATTGGTGAAGGGCGTGGCTCGTCGTTGAGCCGGTGGGGTGAATTTGTGTTAACAAGGGTCATGGGGATCGATGCGTTGCGTGACCTGCTCGACGGGCGGTGGGCGTCGTTGCGCCGCCGGTCGTTGGAACTGCTCGGCGAGTTGAAGCCCGTGGGCGAGTTGGAGCGGGAGGAGTACCGGGCCTGGGTGTCGGAGCAGATGCACGCGTTGGCGGCCGGTGGGCACCCGTTGATCGGGTTCCCGGCCGCGTACGGCGGGCAGGACGACGTCGGCGGGTCCGTGGTGGCGTTCGAGGTGTTGGGGTTCGGCGACCTGTCGCTCATGGTCAAGGCCGGGGTGCAGTGGGGGTTGTTCGGCGGGGCGGTGCAGGCGTTGGGCACGGCGGAGCACCACGAGCGGTACCTGTCGGCGATCATGAGCCTGGAGTTGCCCGGGTGCTTCGCGATGACGGAGAGCGGGCACGGGTCGGATGTGCAGCACCTGCGGACGACGGCGACGTACGACCCGGACACCGAGGAGTTCGTGGTGCACACGCCGGATCCGGCGGCGCGCAAGGACTACATCGGCAACGCGGCGCGGGACGGGCGGATGGCGGTGGTGTTCGCGCAGCTCGTGACCGGCGGTGAGGCGCGTGGGGTGCACGCGGTGCTGGTGCCGATCCGGGACGCGGCCGGCGCGCCGATGCCGGGGGTGCGGATCGAGGACTGCGGGCCGAAGGCCGGGTTGAACGGGGTGGACAACGGGCGGTTGTGGTTCGACCGGGTCCGCGTGCCCCGGGAGAACCTGCTCAACCGGTACGGGGACGTGGCGCCGGACGGCACGTACTCCAGTCCGATCGAGGGTGAGGGGCGGCGGTTCTTCACCATGCTCGGCACGTTGGTGCGCGGGCGGATCAGCGTGGCCGGCGGGGCGGGCAGCGCCACGAAGAAGGCGTTGGCGCTGGCGGTTCGGTACGGGTCGACGCGACGGCAGTTCACGCGGCCCGACACCGGTGAGGAAGTCGTGGTGCTCGACTACCTGGCGCACCAGCGGCGGTTGCTGCCGGCGCTGGCGACGTCGTACGCGCTGCACTTCGCGCAGGAGGAGTTGGTGTCGGCGCTGCACGACGTGGACGACGATCGGCGGCAGCGGGAGCTGGAGTCGCGGGCCGCCGGGTTGAAGGCGGTGGCGACGTGGCACGCCACGAAGACGATCCAGGTCTGCCGGGAGGCGTGCGGTGGTGCGGGCTACCTGTCGGAGAACCTGCTCGGCGCGCTCAAGGCGGACACCGACGTGTTCACCACGTTCGAGGGTGACAACACGGTGTTGTTGCAGCTGGTCGCGAAGGGGTTGCTGACCAGCTACCGGGACCACGTGGGCGACCTGGACCCGTGGGGCATGGCCCGTTTCGTGGCCGACCAGGCGGTGGGCGTGGTGATCGAGCGGACCGCCGCGCGGGCGATCATCGACCGGTTGGTGTCGGGCAGCTCGGACGCGTTGTTGGACCGGGGCTGGCAGGTGCGGTTGTTCGAGGACCGCGAGAAGCACGTGCTGGAGGGGTTGGCGCGGCGGTTGCGGCGGGCGTCGGAGGAGGACGCGTTCGACGTGTTCAACGCGGCGCAGGACCACGTGCTGCACGCGGCCCGGGTGCACGTGGACCGGGTGGTGCTGGAGGCGTTCGTGGCGGCGGTGGACCGGTGCCCGGACCCGGAGGCGACGGCGCTGCTGGACCAGGTGTGCGACCTGTACGCGTTGAGCACGATCGAGGCGGACCGGGCGTGGTTCCTGGAGCACGGCAGGCTCACGCCGCAGCGGTCGAAGGCGGTGTCGCAGGCGGTGAACGAGCTGTGCGGGCGGTTGCGGCCGCACGCCCGGACGCTGGTGGACGCGTTCGGGATCCCCGAGACCTGGCTCGCCGCGCCGATCGCCGGGGCGTGAGGGAGTGGACGAGAGCGCGGTGATCAGCGCGGGGCTGGCGCGGTACGTGCGGGCGGTCGCCGAGCGGGTGGGCGTGCCGGCCGAGGGCACGGAGTTCGAGGTCAGCGACACGGCCACGGCCTACCTGGGCCTGGAGGGGCCGGGGCCGGACCTGATGCTGCTGTGGAACGAGCGGCGCGGGTGGTCGATCGCGGTGGAGACCGGGCCGGCCGAGAGGCCGATCGTCGTCGCGCACTTCGGCCCGCCTCGCGTGCCGTCGCCGGAGGAGGTGGCGCGGTTCGTGCGGGACGTCCTGGCGGGCGGTCCGGGCGGTCCGGAGCCGGAGTTCGGGCCGGAGCAGGACCGGCGCGCGCTCGCCGAACGGCTCGCCGCGTACCTGG
Organism: Actinosynnema sp. NPDC059335; assembly: GCF_042752395.1. Classification (NCBI taxonomy): domain Bacteria; kingdom Bacillati; phylum Actinomycetota; class Actinomycetes; order Pseudonocardiales; family Pseudonocardiaceae; genus Actinosynnema; species Actinosynnema sp. NPDC059335. Next base: position 5,631 of record NZ_JBHYXZ010000015.1, read on the forward strand.
AGGATTAGCCGAGGCCGGCCAGGCGCAGGAGGGCGGTGGTCGTCGCGGCCAGCACGACCACCACCACGAACGGGGCCTTCCGCCACGCGGCGATCCCGCCCACCAGCACGCCGATCGGCAGCGCGAGGCCCGCGAACGACTGGCCCTTGGTCAGGGTGGACGTCACGACCAGGGCGAACAGCAGCACGGTCGCCGAAGTGGTCATGAGCAGCCTGACCCGGGCGGACAGCGTGAGGCGGTCCCGCAGCAGCGGTCCGGCGAGGCGGAACGCGTAGGTGCCCGCGGCGAGCACCAGGACGGCGGTCAGCGTCATCCCGCCACCTGCTGCCGGGCGGTGACGAGCAGGCCGCCGAGCGCGAACAGCACCGGCACGCCCGGTGGCAGGAACGGGGTGGCGGCCAGCGCGAGCGCCGCGCCGAGCAGGGCGGCGTGCCGGGTGGCCGCGTCCTTGAGGGCGGGCAGGAGCAGCGCGAGCAGGGCCGCCGGGAAGGCGGCGTCCAGCCCGAAGGCGTTGGGGTCGCCGATGTTCCGGCCGACCAGCGCGCCGGCGACGACGGCGACGTTCCACGAGAGGAACAGCGCGACGCCGCACGACCAGTAGGCGGCCTTCGCCCGGCGGGGGTCGCTCTGGGCGAGCGCGAACGCGGTGGTCTCGTCGATGAGCAGGTGGCTGCCGACGAGGCGGTGGAGCAGGCGCTTGCCGAGCACGTCGCCGACCGCCAGGCCGAACGGCAGGTGGCGGACGTTGAGCAGCAGGCCCGCGAGCACCGCGGCGGCCGGGCTGCCGCCCGCGGCGACCACCCCGACCGCCATGAACTGCGAGCCACCGGCGAAGACCAGCAGCGACATCACCACGGGCAGCCACCACGGCAGGCCCGCGGCGGTCGAGATCGCGCCGAACGAAGCGCCGCTGACCGCCGCGCCTGCGGCCACCGCGGAGACGTCACGCAGCAGCCGGGCATCCAGGGTTCGCCATGTCGAACGCATCGTCTTCTACGATGAACAGTGACCGGGCCGTTCGTCAAGCCGAACGATTGGACTGTCATGTCGAACACAGGGGCGCCGCTCGACGTCATCGCCGCCTCCCTGCGGCGGGAGCGCGAGCGCGCCGGGCTGTCGTTGAGCGAGCTGGCCAAGCGGGCGGGCATCGCCAAGTCCACGCTGTCCCAACTGGAGGCCGCGGTCGGCAACCCCAGCGTGGAGACGCTGTGGGCGCTCGGCGTGGCGCTGGGCGTGCCGTTCTCGCGCCTGGTCGACCCGCCGACGCCCCGCGTCCGCGTGGTCCGCGCGGGAGAGGGTCCGGCGATCTACTCGGAACGCGCCCACTACACCGCGACGCTGCTGTCGTCGTGCCCTCCGGGCGCGCGCCGCGACATCTACCGCCTCAACCTGGAACCGGGCCCGGCCCGCGACTCCGAACCCCACATGCCGGGGACGGTGGAGCACGTCATCGTCAGCACGGGCCGCATGCTCGCGGGACCGCAAACGGAGCCGGTCGAGCTGAACCCCGGCGACTACCTGCTCTACCCCGGCGACGTGCCGCACACGGCCCAGGCACTCGAACCGGGGACGTCCGCCCTGCTGGTCTCGGAGCACGTCTGACGCACCGGTGCGGGGGATCCAGCCGAGCGCGCGACCGACCGACGTACCCGGCATGGGCGAACAGGCGGTCAAGCGGGTCCACGTTCGCGGCGTGCCCGCCGACGTGGTCGAGGTCCTCCGGGGGCGGGCGAAGGAGAAGGGGTTGCCGATGAACGCCTACCTGCGACTCGTGCTCATCGGGTTGGCGGATCGGCCACACGTGCGCCCGTGACGCGACCGCGGCCCGCCGGGGGGGCGCGGGGCCCCGGGGGGCCGCGGGCGGGGGGGCCCGCCGGCCCGGGGGTGCGCCCCGGGGGGGGGGGGGGGGGCCCCCCCCCCCGGCCCCCCCCCCCGAGACCAAGCTCGTCCGCTCCGGCCGGGTGG
>NZ_JBHYXZ010000015.1:7605-27514 GCF_042752395.1 Actinosynnema sp. NPDC059335
TTTGTGTGTGTGTGGGGGTGTTTGTTTTTTTTCAACCCCCCCCCCCGGCGCCCCCCCGCGGGCGCGGGGGGGGCCCGGGGGCCGCGGTCGAGGGGCTTACCAGCCGCGCTCGGCCAGGCGGTGCGGCTCCGGGATCTCGTCCACGTTGATGCCGACCATGGCCTCGCCCAGGCCGCGCGACACCTTCGCGATCACGTCCGGGTCGTCGTAGAAGGTCGTCGCCTTCACGATCGCCTCGGCGCGCTGCACCGGGTTGCCGGACTTGAAGATGCCCGACCCAACGAACACGCCCTCCGCGCCGAGCTGCATCATCATTGCCGCGTCGGCCGGGGTCGCGATCCCGCCGGCGGTGAACAGCACGACCGGCAGCTTGCCCGCCTCCGCGACCTCGCGCACCAGCTCGTACGGGGCCTGCAGCTCCTTCGCCGCGACGTACAGCTCGTCCGCGGGCAGGTTCTGGAGGCGCTTGATCTCCGCGCGGATCTTGCGCATGTGCGTGGTGGCGTTCGAGACGTCACCCGTGCCGGCCTCGCCCTTGGAGCGGATCATCGCCGCGCCCTCGGTGATGCGGCGCAGCGCCTCGCCCAGGTTCGTCGCGCCGCACACGAACGGCACGGTGAACTGCCACTTGTCGATGTGGTTGGCGTAGTCGGCCGGGGTCAGCACCTCGGACTCGTCGATGTAGTCCACGCCGAGCGACTGCAGCACCTGCGCCTCGACGAAGTGGCCGATGCGGGCCTTGGCCATCACCGGGATGGACACCGCCTCGATGATGCCGTCGATCATGTCCGGGTCGCTCATCCGGGACACGCCGCCCTGGGCGCGGATGTCGGCCGGCACCCGCTCCAACGCCATGACGGCCACCGCGCCGGCGTCCTCGGCGATCTTGGCCTGCTCGGCGTTGACCACGTCCATGATCACGCCGCCCTTGAGCATCTCCGCCATGCCCCGCTTGACGCGGGAAGTGCCGGTGACCTGGGTGCCGGCGTCGGGTGAAGTGGTCACGACCAGCCTTTCTCGAAGTAGGGGCGAACGGCACCCATGGTACGGCCGACGTGGACCGCCGAAGCATGCCAATCAGGCCCGTTCTCGGCAGGCCACTTCCCCTCCCTTCGCAGGTAGTGGCGTACGCCACCCGTTGGAATAGGACCGCGCCCCGACCTCCGACCGGATTCCTCCTGCCGGGTTGGGTGTGACCGCTTGGGGTTGTCCGCCCCGGCCCGCGGGTGTGAGATCGGACACTAAACACTTGTGGAGGGTGGTCCCAATGGGCAGCAAACACTCCGACAACGGCCACTCGGCAGGCGCGGTCGCTGTGGACGACCCGGCCAAGGTCCGCAACGTCGTGCTGGTCGGCCCGTCCGGCTCCGGCAAGACGACGCTCGCCGAGGCCCTGCTCGCCAGCACCGGCGTCCTGACCCGACCGGGCTCGGTCACCGAGGGCACCACGGTGTGCGACCACGACCCCGCGGCGGTCCGCCAGCAGCGGTCCGTGGGCCTCGCGGTGGCACCCGTCCGGCACGGCGACATCAAGATCAACCTCATCGACACGCCCGGTTACGCGGACTTCGTCGGCGAGCTGCGGGCCGGGCTGCGCGCGGCCGACGCGGCGCTGTTCGTGGTCTCCGCGGCCGAAGGCGTCGACCCCGCCACCGTCGCGCTGTGGGAGGAGTGCGCCGCGGTGGGCATGCCCCGCGCGGTCGTGGTGGCGCGGACCGACCACCAGCGCGCCGACGTGCTCACCGGGATCGCCGCGTGCCAGGCGGCGTTCGGCGCGGGTGTGGTGCCGCTCTACCTGCCCGACGGCGACGGCCTGGTCAACCTGCTCACCACCGACGACCCCCGCTTCGAGGAGCAGCGCAACGCGCTCATCGAGGGGATCATCGCGGAGAGCGAGGACGAGACCCTGATGGACCGCTACCTCGGCGGCGAGGAGGTCGACCAGGCGACGCTCGTCGCGGACCTGGAGACGGCGGTCTCCCGCGGCTCGTTCCACCCCGTCATGCCGGTGTGCGCGCTGACCGGCCTTGGCCTGCCGGAACTGCTCGACGGCATCGCCCGCGCGTTCCCCTCTCCCCTGGAACACCCGCTGCCCGACGTGACGGGCGTGGACGGCATCCCCCGCCCCCGCCTGGAGGCCGACCCGAACGGACCGCTCGTGGCCGAGGTCGTGCGCACGGCCGTCGACTCGTACGTGGGCCGGGTGTCGCTGGTGCGCGTGTTCTCCGGGACGCTGCGCCCGGAACGCCCGGTGCACGTGTCGGGCCACGGCCTGGCCGACCGCGGCCACGAGGACCACGACGTCGACGAACGCGTCGCGCACGTCTACTCGCCGCTGGGCGCGAACCTGCGCGAGGTGCCGTACTGCGTGGCGGGCGACCTGTGCGCGTTGACCAAGCTCGGCTCGGCCGAGACCGGCGACACGGTGTCCGCCCCGGACCAACCGCTGCTGGTCGCGCCGTGGGAGATGCCGGAACCCCTGCTGCCGGTGGCCGTGGTGCCGCGCAGCCGCAGCGACGAGGACAACCTCGCCCGGAACCTGGGCAAGCTCGTGGCCGGCGACCCGACGTTGCGGCTGGAGCGCAACCCCGAGACGCACCAGCTCGTGCTGTGGTGCATGGGCGAGGCGCACGCGGACGTCGTGCTGGCCCGGCTGCGCGCGGGCGGCGCTGAGGTCGACACCGAGCCCGTGCGGGTGGCGTTGCGGGAGACGTTCGTCGGCCAGGCCAAGGGCCACGGCCGGCACGTGAAGCAGTCCGGCGGCCACGGCCAGTACGCGGTCTGCGACATCGTCGTCGACCCACTGCCACGCGGCTCGGGCTTCGAGTTCGTGGACCGGATCGTCGGCGGCGCGATCCCGAACCAGTTCATCCCCAGCGTGGAGAAGGGCGTCCGGGCCCAACTGGAACGGGGCCTGCAAGGCGGCCACCCGGTCGTGGACATCCGCGTCACCCTGGTCGACGGCAAAGCCCACTCGGTCGACTCCTCCGACGCCGCCTTCCAAACGGCCGGCGCCCTCGCCCTGAAAGACGCCGCCGCCAACGCCGGCACCGCCCTCCTCGAACCCGTGGACGAGGTCACCGTGCGCCTGCCGGACGACCACCTGGGCACCGTCCTGGGCGACCTCTCCAGCCGCCGCGGCCGCGTGCTGGGAACCGAGGCGGACACCCCGGGCTACACCGTCATCCGCGCCGAAGTCCCCGCCACCGAACTCCTCCGCTACGCCGTCGAACTCCGCTCACTGACCTCGGGCACCGGCACCTACACCCGCCGCTTCACCCGCTACGACCCCCTCCCCCAATCCCTAGCAACCCAAACCAGGTAACAACCACCAACCCAACCAACCACCAACCCAACCCACCCACATCGGACCCGCAGCGCGCCCACCGAGGCTCGATTTGACATGGGTTCGGGTGCCTTAGGCTGGACGAAGCTGGCAGGCCCGGCGGGACGCTTTACCCCGCCGGGCCTGCCGGCTTTGGCCTGCCCAGGGGTACCCGTAAGGGCCCCATGTCACATCGAGCCGGACCCGAGCGCTGAACTCACCGCCCCTGAACGCAGGACTCTCGCACCCTCAACGTAGGACTCACACGCTCCCAACGTAGGACTCTCGCGCTCTCAACGTTCGACACACGCGTTCTGAACGTAGGACACGGGTGACGCGAACGTAGGACACGCCGAGGTCAGGTGTTTTGGGGGAAGCCCAGGTTCACGCCGCCGTGCGACGGGTCCAGCCACCGACCCGTCACCACCTTGGTCCGGGTGAAGAAGTGCACCCCCTCGGGCCCATAAGCGTGCGAGTCGCCGAACAGCGAGTCCTTCCACCCGCCGAACGAGTAGTACGCCACCGGCACCGGGATGGGCACGTTCACCCCGACCATCCCGACCTCGACCTCGTTCTGGAACCGCCGCGCCGCCCCGCCGTCGTTGGTGAAGATCGCCGTGCCGTTCCCGTACGGGTTCGCGTTCACCACCTCCAACGCGTCGTCGTACGTCCCCACCCGCAGCACCGACAGCACCGGCCCGAAGATCTCGTCCCGGTACAGCGCCATGTCCGTCCCCACGTGGTCGAACAACGTCGGCCCGAGCCAGAACCCCGCCGCGTCACCGTCGATCGCGTGCGACCGGCCGTCCACGACCAGCGACGCGCCCTCCGCCGCTCCACCATCCACATAGGACAACACCCGGTCCCGGTGCGCCCCCGTCACCAACGGCCCCATCTCGCAGCCGGGACGACGACCGTCACCGACGTGGAGGTCCCGCATCCGGTCCACGATCTTCGACACCAGCTCGTCGCCCACCGGGTCCACCGCGACCACGACCGAGATCGCCATGCACCGCTCCCCCGCCGAACCGAACCCGGCCGACACCGCCGCGTCCGCCGCCAGGTCCAGGTCGGCGTCGGGCAGCACGACCATGTGGTTCTTCGCGCCGCCCAACGCCTGCACGCGCTTGCCGTGCCGCGTGCCGGTCTCGTAGACGTACCGCGCGATCGGCGTCGACCCCACGAACGACACCGCCTTCACGTCCGGGTGCTCCAGCACCCGGTCGACCGCGACCTTGTCGCCGTGCACCACGTTCAGCACGCCGTCGGGCAACCCGGCCTCGGCGAACAGCTCCGCGATGAAGTTCGCCGCCGAGGGGTCCTTCTCCGACGGCTTGAGGACCACCGCGTTGCCGCACGCGATCGCGTTGGGCACGAACCACAGCGGCACCATGGCCGGGAAGTTGAACGGCGAGATCACGCCGACCACGCCCAGCGGCTGCTGGATCGAGTACACGTCCACCCGCGTGGACGCGTTCTCGCTGAACCCGCCCTTGAGCAGGTGCGGGATGCCGCACGCGAACTCGACCGCCTCCAACGCGCGCTGCACCTCCCCCGCCGCGTCGGACAGCACCTTCCCGTGCTCGGCGGTGACGATCGCGGCCAGCTCGCCCTTGCGCGCGTTCAGCAGCTCCCGGAACGCGAACATCACGGTCGACCGCTGCGCCAGCGAGGCGTTGCGCCACGACGCGAACGCCTCCCGCGCGGCGGCCACCGCCTCGTCCACGGTGGCCTCGTCGGCGAAGTCCACCCGAGCGGCCACCCGCCCGGTCGCCGGGTCGTACACGTCCCCGGAACGCGCGCTCTCCCCGCTCCACGGCTTGCCGCCGATCCAGTGCCCGATCCGCTTCGGCCCGGCAGCGCCCACCGGGCCCACCGCGCCCCCGTCCACGACGCCCGCGCCCACCGCGCCCCCGCTCACCACGCCCGCGTCCACCGCGTCCCCGTCCACCGCGTCCCCGTTCACAGCACGTCCTCCAGGATGCCCAGCGCCTCTTCGACCTCGTCCTCGGTCAACGTCATGGGCGGCGCGAGGCGGATCACGTTCCCGTACAGGCCGCCCTTGCCCACCAGCAGCCCGCGCTCCCGCGTGCCCTCCAGCACCTCGACCGCCTTGGCCGCGTCCGGCGCGCCGTCCGGGCCGACCAGCTCGATGCCGACCATCAGCCCCTTGCCGCGCACGTCGCCCACCGCGGGCCGGTCCGCCGCAATGTCGCGCAGCCCGTCGATCAGCCGTTCGCCGAGCTTGGCCGCGTTGGCCTGGAGGTCGTGGTCGAGCAGGTAGTTCAACGTGGCCAGCGCGCCGGTGGTGGCCACCGGGTTGCCGCCGAACGTGGACAGCGAGTTGGCCGTGAGGCAGTCCATCAGGTCGCCCCGCGCGACCACCCCGCCGATGGCCAGGCCGTTGCCCAGGCCCTTGGCGAACGTCATCGCGTCCGGCGTCACGCCGTGCGCCTGGATGCCCCAGAAGTGGTCGCCGGTGCGGCCCCACCCGGTCTGCACCTCGTCGGAGATCAGCAGGATGCCGTACTCGTCCAGCACCTCCTTGAACGCGGCGAACAGCCCGTCCGGCGGCGAGGAGAACCCGCCGACGCCCTGGATCGGCTCGGCGATCAGGCACGCCACGTCGCCGGCGGTCGCCGTCTCGATCACCTCGCGCAGGTCCGCCACGCACGCCTTGACGTAGTCGGCGTCGGACAGGTCGCGGAACGGGCTGCGGTACCGGTAGCCGCCGTGCACCCAGCTCACCTTGACCGGGCTGAGCGAGGACGCCGACCAGCCCCGGTTGCCGGTGATGGCGACGGTGGCGAACGCGCGACCGTGGTAGGAGTTGCGCAGCGCGAGGACCTGGTCGCTGCGGCGGTACTGGGTGGCCAGCATGAGCGCCGTCTCGTTGGCCTCGGTGCCGGAGTTGGTGAAGAACACCTTCGCGTCCGGGATGCCGGACAGCTCGGCGATCTTCTCCGCCAGCTCGACCTGCGAGCGGATCAGGTAGAGCGTGGAGCTGTGCAGCACGCCGGTCGCGAGCTGGGACCGGATCGCGTCGGAGATCTCGGCCACGTCGTAGCCGACCGCGTTGGTCAGGATGCCGGCGAAGAAGTCCAGGTAGGTGCGGCCCTCGCGGTCGGTGACGCGGCGTCCGCTCGCGCTGGCCAGCTCGATCGGCTGCTCGTAGTAGAGGGCCATCCAGTGGGGCATCACCGCGCGGTGCCGGGCCAGCAGCTCCTCGTGTGCCATCGCGTCCTCCGGTCGTAGGTCCCTGAAGGAGGAGTGTGGTCGGCGGTGCCGGGGGCCGCCATGGACAACCTGTACCCCTTTCCGGCGTCGCGCATTACGTTGTGTCCATGTACCCCACGGTCGCCGAAGCGCTCGCCCTCCCGGTGGTCCGGCGCGGCGAGCCGGCCGTGGTCGCGGGCGCGGCCGGGATGGGCCGCCGGGTGCGGTGGGTGCACGCCGCCGAGGTCGCCGACATCGCGCACCTGCTGCGCGGGGGCGAGCTGGTGCTGACCACCGGCATCGCGCTGCCCGACGACCCCGACGGCCTGGCCCGCTACGTCGCCGACCTCGCCGCCGTGGGCGCGGCCGGCCTGGTCGTGGAGCTGGTGCGGCGGTGGAGCGACGAGGTGCCGGGCGCGCTGGTGGCCGCCGCCGAGCGGCACGAGCTGCCGTTGATCACGCTGGCCCGCGAGACCCGGTTCGTGTCCGTGACCGAGGCCGTCGTGTCGCTGATCGTGGACGCGCAACTGGCCGAGCTGCGGGCGGCCGAGCAGGTGCACGAGGCGTTCACCGCGCTCACCGTGGCCGGCGCGGAGCCCGCCGAGGTGCTGCGCGAGGTGGCCCGGACGTCGGGGTTGCCGGTGGTGCTGGAGACGTTGGGGCACGAGGTGCTGGCCTACGACGCGGCGGGGCAGGACCCGACCGCGCTGCTCGCCGACTGGGGTCAGCGGTCGCGCGCGGTGGCCGTGTCCGAGCGCACCGCCTACGACGAGCGGGCCGGGTGGCTGGTGACGGTGGTCGGCGCGCGGGGCGCGGACTGGGGGCGGCTGGTGCTGGTGACGCCGGAAGCGCCGCCGCACCGGCACGTCGTGGTGGCCGAGCGGGCCGCGTCGGCGTTGGCCGTGCACCGGCTCGTGGCGCGGGACCGCGAGTCGCTGGAGCGGCAGACCCACCGGACGCTGCTCACCCAGCTGCTCGGGCAGCCGCCGCACGACCTGCCGGCGCGGGCGGCTGCGCTCGGCGTGCCGCTGGACCGGCGGCAGCTCGTCGGGGTGGCGATCCGGCCCGGCACCTCGACCGCGCCCGCGCAGGCGTTGGCGTCGCAGGAGGTGCTGCGGGACCTCGCCGAGGCGACGGCGCTGGCGGCCCGGCGGGTGACGGTGCCCGCGCTGGTCGGCGTGGTGGACGACACGAGCGTGCGGGCGCTGCTCTCCCTGCCGCCGCAGGCGGGGCTGGACGGCGTGCTGCGGCGGCTGGCCCGGGAGGTGCACCGCCGGGCGGCGGCGACGCAGCACGCGCTGCCCGTGGTGGTGGCCGTCGGCACGACCGTGACCGCGGTGCCGGAGGTGCGGCGGTCGTTGGGCGAGGCGGCGCACGTGGCGGGCGCGGCGCTGCGCTCCTCCGGCAGCCGGCTCTACCACCGGCTGGACGACGTGCGGTTGCGCGGGTTGCTGCACCTGCTGCGCGAGGACGAGCGGGTGCTGGCGTTCGCCGACCGCGAGCTGGGCCCGCTGCTGGCGCGGGACGCCAACCAGGGCACCCGGCTGGTGGAACTGCTGCGGAGCTTCTGCGAGCACGGCGGCAACAAGTCCGCCGCCGCGGCCGCCGCGCACCTCTCCCGGACCGCGTACTACCAGCAGTTGAGCCGGATCGAGCAGGTGCTCGGGGTGTCCCTGGAGGACCCGGAGTCGGTGCTCTCGCTGTACGTGGCGCTGCTGGTGCAGGAAATGGGCGAGCGGGACCCTCAGCTGCCCCGCCCGCCCACGACGCCGGCCTAGCCGAGCGGCAGCGGCAGCTTGCTCAGGTCGGAGAGGTCGGGCGCCTCGGCCGGACCCGAGATGGGCGGGGCGAGCAGCGGCAGCTCCGGGGTGGCGGGCAGGGCGCGGGGCTGCCCGGCGAGCGCCTGGTCCAGCTGCGGCACGGCCGGGACGGCGGGCGCCTGCACCGCGGCGGGGGCCGCGACGTGCGGCACCTGGACGTCCGACGTGCCGCCCGGCAGCGGCGCGGGCAGCTTCACGGGCTGGCCGCCGAGCACGTCGGCGACGGGCTTGGCGGCGTCCACGCCCACCTCGGGGGCGGTGCCGAGCTTGCCGTCCACGATGTCGGTGGGGGCCTCGCTGGCCGACGCGGCGGACGCGAGCAGCGGGGAGGTACCGACGGCGAGCAGGGCGGCGGCACGCAGGAGGCCGCGCGTGCGATTTCCGGACACGGTTTTCCTAACCTGGTTGGGGACCTGCACAGTTACCCCCTCCGCATCGACCAGGCCGCACCGGTTCCTTGACAACTCGATCGGGTGACTGACGCTCCGTGCCGCGTCCACTCGATCAGGTCAAACCGAAAGGGTGATCCCGGGGAGGGCCCCGCGGGTCCGGGTTCGGGGCTCCGGCAACCCGCGGGGCCGCCCGCCCCCGATGGCGGATCGTGGCGTCGCGAGCCCGTGTCGGGGAGACGGTGGAGCGACACGGGCCCGCGACGGTCTTCCCCCGGCGCTAGGGGGTCGTGACCCCGAGCGTGTAGGCGCCGGACCCGCTGTACGCGTGCACGCGGTAGCGGTAGTAGCCCGGTGTGCCGTTGTAGTTCACGGTCTCGCTCGCGGCGGGGCTGTCGCCCTTGGCCACCACGGCCCACGAGCTGCCGTTCCACTTCTCCAGGTACAGGTCGTAGTCGGCCCCGCCCGGACCGGCCAGGCAGCCGACGTGCGCGCCGGACACCGTGGACTGGTAGTAGCTGTTGTTGGGCTGGTACGCCTGCCCGCCCGCCGCCAGGGAGCCGGTGTAGGTGGTCTCCGCGTTCTGGCAGCCGGTCGGCGGGTCGGGGTTGCCGCCGCCGCCGGTGACCAGGGTCAGGCCGTAGGTCTGCAGGATCTCGTTGACCGGCTGGAAGTACGTGGTGCCGCCGGAGCGGCAGTTGCCGGAGCCGCCGGAGGTGACGCCCTGCGCCTGCGTGCCGGCCAGCAGCGAACCGCCCGAGTCGCCGGGCTCGGCGCAGACCGTGGTCTGGATCAGGCCGGTGACCGTGCCCTGCGGGTAGGTCACCGAGGAGTTGCGGGCCTGGATGGTGCCGCAGTGCCAGCCGGTGGTCGACCCGGACCGGCACACCGTCGCGCCGACGGGCGCGTCCTGCGAGCCGGCGACCGAGACCGTGCCGCCGGAGTAGTTGTTGACCAGCCCGCGCGGCGTGTTGCCCGCCGCGACCTGGACCCACGCGTAGTCGTTGCCGGGGAAGCTGGAGCCCCGGAACGTGCCGCTCGGGTTGGCGGTGGACGCGCCGGTCGAGCCGCAGTGCCCGGCGGTGACGAACCCGCCGTTGACGGAGAAGCCGACCGAGCACCGGGTGCCGCTGCCGATGGTGTAGGCGTTGCCGCCGATCACGTCGATCAGCGGGCGGGGCGCTTCGGTGGTCGTGACGTACCGGACGGCCGAGGCGGCGACGCCGGACGACGCGACGAAGGCCCGCGCGGCGGCCAGCCGGCCGGGCTGGGACTTGACCACGACGGTGTTGGTGGGCAGGTCGACGTACCAGCCGGGGACGGAGCGCGGCGCGGCGGCGACGTGCGCGTCCAGTGCCGCCTTGACCGCGTCCAGGTCGTTCTCGCTGCGCTGCACCAGTTTCGTGCGCACGCCGCCCTGGTCGGTGTCGGCGGCCCGGGTCACGCCCACGGTCAGCGTGCCGGAGGAGTCGATCCACGCGCCGCCGAACCGGCCGTCCAGGCGCTTGCGCAGGGCGTGCGCCGTGCCGGCGGAGCGCTCGTCGGCGGCGAGGCGGGCGCGGGCCTGGTCGGCGTCGAGCCCGAGGTCGCGCTGGAGCGCGGAGAGGATCTCGGCTTCCTGGCCGGCGGGCGCGGCCTGGGCGGTCGGGGCGGCCACCGTGGTCAGGGCGGTGGCCGCCACGAGCGCCGCGGTCAGCGCCAGTGGTCTCAAACGTGGTGACATGGGGAATTCTCCTCGAGGGAGGGCAGGGATTCCCCGTGAAAGCTAGGTCGGCGGGTCCGCTCGCGGTAATACCGCTTCGGTCATAAGACCGGTTGATGGCCCCACCACCGACACGCCACGACGACCACCCGCCACCGCACCGGACCACCACCAACCACGCCCGCCCCCAACCACGCCCGTCCGCCACCACCCGCGCCACCCGCCACGCCCACCCGACTGCCGCCGCCCACGCAGCCCCGCGCCTGCGGGCACCCACCGCCGTCACCCCCAGCGCGCACCACCCCCAGCCACCAGCCGCAACCACCCGCCACGCCCGCCCGCCACGGCCACCCCCATCGCCGCCGGCCGAAACCCCTCGCCGTCGCGCGGCTTCGAACCGCCACCGCCCGCGCCGGCCGGGCGGAGGCGCGGCCCGGCGCAGCGCGATCAAGCGGCAGGGCAATCAAGCGGCAGGGTGATCCGCGAGAGCGGCCCGGCGGCAGCCCGATCCAGCAGCAGCGCGATCGGCGAGCGCGATCCAGCGGCAGTGGCGGTCGGGCTCCACCGCGGTTCCCCCGTCAGCCGGCCGCGAGGTGCGGCACCGCGCCGTACTCCGGGTGTCCGGGCAGCCAGCCCGCGTAGCGCGGGTTGCGCTCGGCCGTCTCCCGGTACGCCTCGGCGGCGTACCGCAGCACCTGCGGGCCGAACGCGGCGGCCGGGCCCTCCGGGTCCCAGCCGATCAGGTGCCGCCACCGCAGGGGCGCGCCGGCGAGCGGCATCGCGACCAGGCCCGGCGTGCGGCGGAACGTCGGCTGGCACAGCGCCACCGCGTCGCCCGACGCGGCCAGGTCGACGCAGCTGTTGACGTCCACTTCGTACATCGTGCGCGGGGTGAAGCCGGCTCGGCTGCACGCGGCCACGAAGCAGTCGCCGAAGCACCCGTCGCCGGGCGTCACGGCCCACTGCATGTCCTTCAGCGCCCCGAGTTCCACCTCCTCCAGCAACGTGAACGGGTGGTCCTCGGGCATCAGCACGAACACCGGGTCGACCGCGATCACCTGCCACGTCAGCCCGTGCTCCGACGGCGGCGGGGCGTCGCCGCACACGCCCACCAGCACGTAGTCCAGCCGCCCGGCGGCCACCATGGCGGACAGCTCCGAGCCCGACCACGACACCTGCGTGGACACGTGCGAGCCGGGGTGGGCCTCGGTGAGCCGGTGCACCAGCCCGCCCAGCATCGGGCCGTTCACCGCGCCCACCCGGTAGCGCTCGGCGGGCGCGTCGTCGTCCACGAGCCGCAGCGCGTCCTCCTGCAACCGGGAGAACGCGGGCAGCAGCACGCGCGCCCGTTCCAGCACCAGCTCGCCCAGCGCGGTCGGCCGGGCCCCCTTGTGGTCGCGCTCGAACAGCTTGCCGCCGAGCAGTCCTTCGATCCGGTGGAGCTGGGCCGTCAGGGCGGGCTGGGCGAGCCCCAGGACGGAGGACGCCTTCGACAGGCTGCCCGCGTCCGCGATCGCGCAGACGACCCGCAGGTGCCGCAGTTCGAGCTTCATCCGTCGGACGTTAGGTCACGCTCCCGGTCCAGTCGACCACTCACCGAACAGCACCCGATCGTGACTGCGGTGCCCGCAGTTTTACGTGCCCGCCCGACCACTGCCGGTAGTACCTTCGGCACTCTTCGTGGACAGGCAGGAGCACGTGATGACCTTCCACCCGCCCGTGCCGCGCCACCTCGGCCGCCGCTGGACCGCACGACTGGTCGACTGGGTCCTGGTGCTGGCGGTCACCTCGCCGGTCTGGCTGCTGACGCTGGGGCACGTCAAGCACAGCGCCGCGCTGGAGACGGCCTCCGTCGCGGGCGACGGCGTGACCGGGCTGCTGTCGCTCCGGTTCGGCGACATGGGCGACAGCGCCTCGTCGGGCCTGGCCGAGGTCTGGGGCACGGTCACGTCCTCGGTCGCCGCCACGGTGCTGGCGCAGGTGCTCGTCGTCGCGGCCTACGACGTGGGCATGCACGTGTGGTTCGGGCGGACGGTCGGCAAGGTGGTCACCTCGCTGGTCGTCGTCCCCGTGGGCGGTGGCAGGCGGATGCGGTTCGGGCAGGCGGTGAAGCGCACGGCGTTCACCGTGCTGCTGCCCGCCCTGGCCTGGGTCGCGTGGATCGTCGGGTTGCTGCGGCTCGACGTCCCGCTGCTGCTGCTCGGGTTCGTGCTGGTGGTCCTGTCCGTGGTCGAGTGCCTGTCGTTGCGCGGGCCGACGTGCTGGCACGACCGCCGCAGCCGCACCGTCGTGCAGCCGGTCGACTGGGCCGCGCGGTTGGCCGCGCTGCAGAACTCCCACGCCTGGCAGCTCGCCCAGCAGGCGCCGGGACGGGTGGCGGAGCGGGGCAGGCTGCTCCGGGAGCGCTTCGGCACCGGTGAGCCGCCGGCCCGGTGATCGAGGACGGCCGCACGGTCAACCAGGTGACCGGGGGCGCGGTCGCCGGACCGGTCGTCCAGGCCGGGCGCATCGACGCGGTCCACTTCCACTCCGCGCCGCGCGACGGGCGGTGGCTGTGGGTGGTGGCGGCGGCGTTGTCGAGCGTGACGGCGTCCTCGGTGTGGCTTTCGGTCCATCGCACGGTGGGCGGCGTCGAGGGCGTGCTGAGCGGGTGCGCGGTCGTCGCGGCGGTGGTGGCGCTGGTCCTGCTCGCGGTCGTGCTCGGCAGGCGTGATCGCCGGCCCGCGGTGGACGTCGGCGAGGCGCGGACCCGGCTGGCCGCGGCGGTGTCGACGCAGTGGCACGGCGAGTGGGTCGGCCGGGGCATGCTGCGCTCGCCGCCGCTGCCGGTGGCGTGGTCGGCGCGGGGCCGCGCGGAGCGGTCGGACCTCGACGGGCCGGTGACGGCGGCCCGGCTGCTGCCCGTGCGGCGGCTGGTCGTGGTCGGTCCGGGAGGGTCGGGCAAGACGGTGCTCGCCGTGCGGCTGACCCTGGACCTGCTCGCGCACCGCCGGGCGGACGAGCCGGTGCCGGTGCCGCTGGCCCTGGCGCTGTGGGACCCGGAGCGGCAGGTGCTGCGGGACTGGATCGCCGGGCGGCTGGAAGCCGACTACGGGATCACCGGGGGCGCGGAGCTGGTGGCGGCCGGGGCGGTGCTGCCGGTGCTGGACGGCCTGGACGAGGTGGCCGAGCCGCTGCGGGCGGTGGCGGTGGAGGCGGTGAACGCCCAGCTCGGCCCGACCGACCCCGTCGTGCTGACCAGCAGGCCGGACCCGGCGTTGGCGGGGCTGGCGGGGGTGACGACGTTCGAGCTGGCCGGCGTGGACGTCACGGACGCGGTGGCGCACCTGGGCGGGGGCTGGCGGCGGGTGGCGGTGCACCCGCCGGTGGCGGCGGCGCTGACGTCGCCGCTCATGGTGTCCCTGGCCCGGTCCGTCCCGCGCCCGGACGACCTGCTCGACCTGCCCGACGAGGCGTCGGTGCGGGTGTTCCTGCTGGAGTCGTTCATCGCGGAGACCTACTCCGACCGGGCGCGGCCGGCGGGCGCGGCCCGCAGACCGCGCCACCGCGGCCCCGGTCCGCGGCGCTGGCTCGGCTTCCTCGCCCGGCACCTCGAACGCCGGGGCACGCCCAACTTCGCGTGGTGGGAGCTGCGGGGCGCGCTCCCGGTCGGGCGGCTGGAGGTCGGCGTGGGCGTCCTGGCCGGCCTGGTGTGGGCGGGGGTGGCGGCACTGCTCGGGCCGAGGGCGATCGGCCTGGGGGTCGGCCCGGTGGTGGGCCTGCTGTTCGGCGCGGCGTTCTGCGTGGGGTACGCGGCGGTCCGCACGGGCGCTCCGCCGCACCGGGGCGGTTCCGGTGACGGCGGCTTCCGCGGCCTGCCCACCTGGGCGGACGTGGCGTGGCGGCTGCGGCACGGGGCGTTGGCCATCGCCGTGGCGTGGGTGGTCGCGGCGGGCGTCACCGGGGGTCGCGCGTCGGCGGGTCGCCCGGCGGGCGCGCCGGTCGCGGGGGTGATCGCCGGCCTGTCGGCCGCGCTGCTGGCGGGTCTCGTGGTCGGGGTCGTGGCGGGCGCGCTGCTGCGCGGCGCGGAGGGCCTGGACGCGCGCGTGGCCACGGTCCGGGCCCGCACGCCGGACGCGACCCTGCGGCGCGACCGGGTGTCCACGGTCGTGGTCGGCACGATGTTCGCCGTCGTGGTCGGGGTGATCACCGGGGGCGCGGTCGGGATCGCCGCGGGCGACCTCGGCGCGGGCGCGTGGGCGGCGGTGGGCGGCGCGGTCGCGGGCGGTCCGGCGGCGGTGGTCGTGTTCACCGCGTGGGCGGCCTACGTGCCGGCCCGGGTGTGGCTCGCGCTGCGGCGCGACCTGCCGTGGCGGCTGGGCGCGTTCCTGGCCGACGCGCACCGGCTGGAGGTGCTGCGCCAGTTCGGCACGACCTACCAGTTCCGCCACCTGGCGTTGCGGGAGCGCCTGGCGCGGCCCCCGGTTGGCAATGGACACAGTGTGCGCTGATCATGGCAAGCGTGGACACTTCGCCGCTGCCCACGCACGCGGGCCGACCGGAGGATGCCGGGATGGAAATCGCGCCGAACCGCCCGCACGAAGGGTGTTTCACGAGCGTAACAGGGAAGTGACCGATGGCCCTTGACTCCGCAACCCAGGTCACAGCCGATCCCGACGGCCGCGTCGAGCTGCCCGACCACTCCGCGATCGCGGACAGCCCGCACTACAACCACGACCTCGCGCCGGTGCCGCTGGAGCGGCGCACCTGGTCCACGTACAACTTCTTCGCGCTGTGGATGGGCATGGCGCACAACATCCCGAGCTACACGCTGGCCGCGTCGCTGGTCGCGCTGGGGATGGACTGGGTGCAGGCGTTCCTGACCATCACCCTCGGCAACCTCATCGTGCTGGTCCCGATGCTGCTCAACAGCCACGCGGGCACGAAGTACGGCATCCCGTTCCCGGTGTTCGCCCGCGCGTTCTACGGGATCCGGGGCGCGAACCTGGTGGCGTTGCTGCGGGCGTTCATCGCGTGCGCGTGGTTCGGCATCCAGACGTGGGTGGGCGGCAAGGCGCTGCACGTGATCGTGGGCCGGTTGGCGGGCGACGGGTGGGTGCACGCGCCCGTCGTGCTGGGCCAGGTGTGGACGCTGTGGCTGTGCTTCCTGGCGTTCTGGGTGGTCCAGATGGTGATCATCTGGCGCGGCATGGAGGCGATCCGCCGGTTCGAGAACTGGACCGCGCCGCTGGTCAGCGTCGGTTTCCTGGTGCTGCTCGGGTACGTGGCGGTCAAGGCGGGCGGGTTCGGCCCGATCCTGTCCGAGCCGTCGAAGCTCGGCTGGGGCGCGGACTTCTGGAAGGTGTTCTTCCCGGCGCTCATGGGCATGATCGCGTTCTGGTCCACGCTCTCGCTGAACATGCCCGACTTCACCCGGTTCGGCGGCAGCCAGCGCAAGCAGGCCGTCGGGCAGGTCCTCGGCCTGCCCACCACGATGTCGTTCATCGCGATCGTGGCGATCCTGACCACGTCCGGCGCGATGGCCCTGTACGGCGAGGCGATCTGGGACCCGGCGGAGCTGGCCAGCCGGTTCGACAGCACCGCCGTGGTGCTGGTGGCGTTGGTGGCGCTGGTGCTGGCGACGGTGTCGGCGAACCTCGCGGCGAACGTGGTGAGCCCGTCGTACGACTTCTCCAACGCGTTCCCGAAGAAGATCACCTTCGCGGTGGGCGGCCTGGTCACGGGCGTGATCGGCATCGTGATCCAGCCGTGGCGGCTCATCTCCGACCCCGGCATCTACATCTTCGCCTGGCTCGGCTTCTACGGCGGCCTGCTGGCGTCCGTGGCGGGCGTGTTCGTGGCCGGCTACTGGATCCTGGCCAAGACCCGGCTGGAGCTGCCGGACCTCTACCTGGCCGGGCGGGGCGCGTACTGGTTCAAGGCGGGCTGGAACTGGCGGGCGGTCGTCGCCACGCTGGTGGGCTCGGTGCTCGCGGTCGGCGGCGCGTACAACGGGCCGTTCCCGGCCGACGGCCTGATCCCGTTCCTCAAACCGCTCTACGACTACAACTGGGTCGTCGGCCTGGTCGGCGGCATGCTCGTCTACCTGGCGCTGGCACCACGGAGGGAGAACGCGTGAGCAACATCATCCGAGCGGGTCTGGTGCAGCAGAAGTGGACCGGCGACAAGGACACGATGATCGCGAACGCGGTCGAGGCGGTCCGCTCCGCCGCGTCGCAGGGCGCGCAGGTGGTGTGCCTGCAGGAGTTGTTCTACGGGCCGTACTTCTGCCAGGTGCAGGACGCGGACTACTACTCCTACACCGAGGGCATCCCCGACGGCCCGACCACCGAGCTGATGTGCGAGCTGGCCGAACAGCTGGGCGTGGTGCTCGTCGTGCCGATGTACGAGGAGGAGCAGCCGGGGATCTACTACAACACCGCGGCCGTGATCGACGCGGACGGCAAGTACCTCGGCAAGCACCGCAAGAACCACATCCCGCAGGTCAAGGGGTTCTGGGAGAAGTTCTACTTCAAGCCGGGCAACCTCGGCTACCCGGTGTTCGACACCGCCGTGGGCAGGGTCGGCGTCTACATCTGCTACGAGCGGCACTTCCCCGAGGGCTGGCGCGCGCTGGGCCTGAACGGCGCGCAGATCGTGTTCAACCCCTCGGCGACGAGCCGGGGCCTGTCGGAGTACCTGTGGCGGCTGGAGCAGACCGCGGCGGCCGTGGCGAACGAGTACTACGTCGGCACGATCAACCGCGTGGGCGTGGAACCGCTGGGCGACAACGAGTTCTACGGCCAGTCGTACTTCGCCGACCCGCGCGGCCAGTTGGTGGGCGAGGCGGCGTCGGACACCGAGGAGGAGGTCGTCGTCCGCGACCTGGACATGGACCTGCTCGCCGAGGTCCGCAACCTGTGGGCGTTCTACCGCGACCGCCGTCCCGACACCTACGAAGGGCTGGTCCGGCCGTGAGCATCCTCATCAAGGGCGGCACGGTGGTCAACGCCACCGGCGCGGTCGCCGCCGACGTGCTGGTGGACGGCGAGAAGATCGTCGCGCTGCTCGCGCCCGGTTTCCCGGTGCAGGCGGACGAGACGATCGACGCCGGCGGCAAGTACGTGATCCCCGGGGGCATCGACGCGCACACCCACATGGAGATGCCGTTCGGCGGCACGTTCTCCGCGGACACGTTCGAGACGGGCACGATCGCCGCCGCGTGGGGCGGCACCACGACGATCATCGACTTCGCCGTGCAGGCCAAGGGCACCTCGCTGCTGTCCACGTTGGACAAGTGGCACGCCAAGGCGGACGGCCGGTGCGCCGTGGACTACGGGTTCCACATGATCGTCTCCGACGTCACGGACACGTCGTTGAAGGAGATGGAGTCCTGCATCGACGCGGGCGTGAACACGTTCAAGATGTTCATGGCCTACCCCGGCGTCTTCTACGCCACCGACGGCGAGATCCTGCGCGCCATGCAAAAGGCGCGGGAGACCGGCGCGACGATCATGATGCACGCGGAGAACGGCATCGCGATCGACCAACTGGTCGCGCAAGCGCTCGCGCAGGGCCGCACCGACCCCGTCGAGCACGGCCTGACCCGGCCCGCCGAGCTGGAGGGCGAGGCCACCTCGCGCGCCATCACGCTGGCCAAGGTGACCGGGTCGCCGCTCTACATCGTGCACCTGTCCGCCGCCCAGGCGCTGGACGCGGTGACCAAGGCCCGCGACACCGGGCAGAACGTGTTCGCCGAGACCTGCCCGCAGTACCTCTACCTGTCGCTGGAGGACCTGGCGAAACCGGACTTCGAGGGCTCGAAGTACGTGGCCTCTCCCCCGCTGCGGCCCAAGGAGCACCAGTCCGAGCTGTGGCGCGGCCTGCGCACCAACGACCTGTCGGTGGTGTCGACCGACCACTGCCCGTTCTGCTTCAAGGACCAGAAGGAGCTGGGGCGCGGCGACTTCTCCAAGATCCCCAACGGGATGCCGGGCGTCGAGCACCGGGTGGATCTGCTGCACCAGGGCGTGGTCAAGGGCGAGATCACGCTGGAGCGGTGGGTGGAGATCGCCTCCACCACGCCGGCCCGCATGTTCGGCCTGCACCCGCGCAAGGGGGTCATCGCGCCCGGCGCGGACGCCGACGTGGTGGTGTACGACCCGACCGCGCGGCAGGTGATCTCGGCGGCCACGCACCACATGAACGTCGACTACTCGGCGTACGAGGGCATGGAGATCACCGGCAAGGTGGACACCGTGCTCTCGCGCGGTCGGGTGGTCGTGGACGCCGGCGGTTTCCACGGCGCGGCCGGGCACGGCCGGTTCCTGTCCCGCGAGCTGAACCAGTACCTGGTGTAGGGGGCGACGTGGACTTCGGGGTGGTGCTCCAGACCGACCCGCCGGCGCGGGACGTGGTGGCCGGGATGAGGGCCGCGGAGGACAACGGCTTCCGCTACGGCTGGACGTTCGACTCGGTCGTGCTGTGGCAGGAGCCGTTCGTCATCTACTCGCAGGTGCTGGCGGCGACGAAGGACCTGGTCGTCGGCCCGATGGTGACCAACCCGAGCACGCGGGACTGGTCGGTCACGGCGTCGCTGTTCGCCACGCTCAACGACATGTTCGGCAACCGCACGGTGTGCGGCATCGGGCGCGGCGACTCGGCGCGCCGGGTGATCGGGCAGAAACCGGCGTCGCTGGCCACCCTCGGCCGGGCGATGACGGTGATCAAGGAGCTGGCCGAGGGCCGGGAGGTCGAGCACCACGGCACACCGGTGCGCATCCCGTGGGTGCGCGACGGCAGGCTGGAGGTGTGGATGGCCGCGTACGGGCCGAAGGCGCTGCGGATGGTCGGCGAGCAGGCCGACGGGTTCATCCTCCAGACCGCGGACCCGGACATCGCCCGGTGGACCATCGGGACCGTGCGCGAGGCGGCCGTCGCGGCGGGCCGCGACCCGGCGTCGATCACCATGTGCGTGGCCGCGCCCGCGTACGTCGGCACGGACTTGGCGCACCAGCGCGACCAACTCCGCTGGTTCGGCGGCATGGTCGGCAACCACGTGGCCGACCTGGTCGCGCGGTACGGCGACTCGGGCGCGGTGCCGACCGCGCTGACCGACTACATCAAGGGCCGGGAGGGCTACGACTACAGCCACCACGGCCGGGCGGGCAACCGGTCGACGGACTTCGTGCCGGACTCGATCGTGGACCGGTTCTGCCTGCTCGGCCCGGCGTCCGCGCACGTGGACCGGTTGCAGGAGTTGCGCGAGGTCGGCGTGGACAACTTCGCGCTGTACCTGATGCACGACGACAAGGACAAGACGCTCACGTCGTACGGCAACGAGGTGATCGGCCGGGTGTGAAACCCCGACGCCGGTTCCCGGGCGCGGTCCCCGGGAACGGCGGCGCTCCCCGCCGGGGGGGGTAATCGCGGCCGGGCCGGGGTGGTGTAAACAAAAGACCCGGGCGGCCCGATGTGT
>NZ_JBHYXZ010000015.1:27524-35695 GCF_042752395.1 Actinosynnema sp. NPDC059335
ACTACTAAATTCCACCTACGCAACCTTCGTACGTCACCTTGGTTCTCGGCCGGTTGTTAAACCCCTACGCCGTGTCCCGGGCGCGGTCCCGGGAACCGGCGTCGATCACCGCCTGCTGGTGAAAGCGCGCCAGGCGGTCGGCGTGAAGGCCAGGCGCGGCGCGGTGTTCTTGGAGTCCCGCACGCCGACGACCTCCGGGGCGAACGCCACCTCCACGCAGTTGGTATTGGCCCCTTGGCTGTAGCTGCTCTTACGCCACTGCCTCGCCTCCACGCTGTTCCTCCCGCAGTCGGTCGTAGCGATCCGCCCACTCGGCGAACACCGACCGCGATTGTTCCTCACTCAACGCCACCCGGTCGAGGTCATTGCACGCTTGCTCGAACAGGGTGGTGGTTTCGGGCTCGTCCGAGAGCACCGCCAGCGGCCCGGTCTCGACGTACGACACGGGCGAGTGATCGGCGAAGGTCATGAAGGTGAACGCGGCAGTCAGCGTCCGGGGCAGTTGGTCCGCGAAGGTCACCAGCCGGACGCCGCCGCGGAACAGCAGTTGCAGCAACTGCTCGTACATCACCTGCGGACCGCCCACCACGTGGTGCAGCACGGATTCGAGGACGAAGAAGTGCCCCGCGGGTGGTCGAGGCCGCTCGAAGATCCGTTGACGGGCCATCCGCTCGGCCACGCGGTGCTCACCATCGGTCGGGGCGATCAGGGCGGCGGCGTAGTCGGCGGTCTGGAGCAGACCCGGGATGGCGGTGATCTCGTACGACCAGATGACCTCGGCGGTCTGCTCGTGCAGGAGGAGCGCGCGCAGGCTGTCGGGCACCGCGATCTCGTGCGGCCGGACGAGGTGGCCCGTGTTCCGCTCCTCGGCCAGGTCCATGATGTGCTCGTAGGTCGCCTGGTCCGACCGGAGGTGGCCGACGTAGCGGGCGATGTCGAGCGGGCTCGTGCCGCGCAGTCCGCGCTCCACCTTCGATATCCGGGCTTGGGACCAACCCAGCTCCTCGGCCAGGTCCCCGAACTTGACGGTCGACCGGCGGCGGGCTTGGCGGAGGGCATCGCCCAGCTCGCGGCTGAGCGCATTCGACGCGCGTGACTCCATGCGGGCACGCTAGGGCGTCTGACCAGCCGGTTCCAGCCTGAACGCGGGGTTTCAGCCCAAGAGGTCAGCGCGGTACCGGCGGGCCACGATTGACCCGATCGGGGGTCGTCGCCGGCGCTGGAGCACCCGGAATTGTCGGACCTCGTTGCTACGTTCGCCGCATGATCCTCCCCACTGAGACCGAAGAGGCCCGTTTCTGGGCGATGTTGGAAGACGCGTGGACCGGCCTCGGCCCCGGTCCGAACGAGGTGCGGCGCGCGTTGGCCAAGCGCGACGTGTCCGAGGACGCCTTCGAGGAGGCCGCCGAGCTGGAGGAGCACCTGCCGTCGGTGCTGCGGGCGCTCGCGGCGGCGTCGGCGGACCTCTCCGCCGAGGAGCTGACCGCGCTGGACCGGGTGGCCGAGCGCAAGCTGCACGAGATCGACCGGGCCGACGTCCAGGAGGTCACCGACGGCTCGGACGACGGTTTCCTCTACGCGCGCGGGTTCATCCTCGCGCTGGGCCGGGAGTTCTACGAGGCCGTGGTCCGCGACCCGGGGGTGGCGGTGGTGGACGCCGAGTGCGAGGAGTTCTGCTACTTCTTCGCCCACTTGCACGACCGCCGGTTCGGGGGTTTCCCGGAGACGGGGTCGGGGATCTCCCGGGAATCGGGGTCGAACCCGGCGGGGTGGGCGGTGTAGCGGGTACCGTCGAACGCGTGATCGACTTCGAGAAGCAGTCCGTCTTCAAGCTGGCCCCGTGCCGGCCGGAGGACATCGCGTCGCAGGTGTCGCCGATCCTGATCCAGGGCGAGCAGATCGTGTCGAGCTTCAAGACGGTGCGGGACTTCGTGGTGTTCACCAACAAGCGGGTGATCGCGGTGAACGTCCAGGGCATGACCGGCCGGAAGAAGGACTTCACGTCGCTGCCCTACAGCCGGGTGCAGGCGTTCTCCATCGAGACCGCCGGCACCTTCGACATGGACGCCGAGCTGGACCTGTGGTTCAGCGGCCTGGGGCAGGTGCGGCTGGAGTTCAAGGGGCACGCCGACGTGCGGCTGCTGGGGCAGATGATCGCGACGTTCGTGCTCTGACCGCCGGGACCGCGCACGGGCCACCGCACGAACGCCGGGACCGCCCGCGACCCCTGCACACCCGACCGCACGCGGCCCACGACCGCGCGCCCACGACGCGCATCCGCGCCGGCCGGCGAAGCCGACCTGCCGCCCAGCACCACCGAACCCGGCCGACTCCCGCCGGACGCCGCCCGCGACGGCGCACCGACGCGGGCGCGGGCCGGGATGCGGCGCAGCGCGCGGGCGGTGCCGGAGGTCGGACGGTGCCGGAAGCCGGACGGTGCCGGAAGTCAGGCGATATCGGAGGTCAGGCGGCTGCGCGGTCGGACGGCCCGCACCCGCGCCAACCACCCGCCCACGGCCCGCACCCCGTGCCGACCACAGGCGGCCCGCGCGTCCCGGCAGGCCCCGGTCCCGGCCGCCCGAACCCGTCCCTCGGGCGGCACCGAACGCGGTCGAACCCCGCCCGTCACTCCGGCGAAAGGGAGTTCCAGGCCGCCTCGAAGGTTTCCCGGGTGATCGGCTTGATGGGGTCGTCGTGCGGGTCGAGCGGCTCGTCGGTGAGACCGCCGTAGACGTCCTCCATCCGCCGCCACGAGTAGCGGTGCACCCCGCCGGCCGAGGGCAGCTCGACCTGCCGGATCGCGATCAGCTCGCCCTCGTACTCCACGGCCTCGTAGAGCGCCCGCGCGCCCTCGTCCACCCAGCCCTCGACGTCGACGAACTCGAAGTACAGGCGCGGCCGGTTCGACTGCTCCAGCGCGCGGTACCAGGCGACGACGTCGTCCATCCGGCTCGAGATCCCGATCATCGGACCGAACGGGTCGTGCCGTCCCACTCGGCCAGCGCGCCGGGCAGGACCTCGGCCAGTTGCACCGGGTACACCGTCGCGTCGGTGGACGCCAGCTCCTCCAGCGACCACCACCGGTGCCGGCGGATGGTCCGCCGCTCGACCTCGTTGAACCGTGAAGTGTCCACGTCGATCCCGTCCACCTTTCCGACGAAGAACCACTCGACCGCCGCGTAGCTCAAGCCGTCGAGGGCGAACGCGGCGTGCCGCTTCCACACCGGCCCGATCAGCTCGTCGCCGGACACCCGCGCGCCGGTCTCCTCGTACACCTCCCGCACGGCCGCCGCCCGGAGGTCCTCCCCCGGTTCGACGCCGCCGCCGACCGTGAACCAGAACAGCTCGTCCGGCCGGCTCGGGAGGAAGCCCTCGAACAGCAGCACCCGGTCCTCGGCGTCCAGCAGCACGACCCGCGCCGCCACGCGCGGCGTGAGGGCCGGCGCCTCGGTGTCGCCGCCGGGTTCGGCGATCTCGAAGTACGACGGCGTGGGCGCGGTGCCCGCGAGCCGCAGCCACCGCACGGACCGCCGCCGGCGCAGCGCCAGCGTGTCCCGCACGGCGTCGTTGTGCACCCGCCGGGCCAGCACGACCCGCTGCTCGGCGTCGGACAGCTCGGCCGCCAGCGCGGGCTCCAGCACGGACCGGTCGAGCCCTTCGAGCAACGCCGACAGCCGGTTCTCCGCCGCCTCCCGCTCCGACCGCGCGGCCTGCTCGGCCCGGTCCGCCGCCGCCCTCAGCTCGGGCTTGTCGCACACCGCCGCCACCGCCCTGGTCACCACCGCCCGCCGCGCCAGGGCCGCGTCCAGCGCCGCCCAGGCGGCGTCCGTGCGCACGTGCAGCCGGTCCAGCCGGTTGGCCGTGCCGAGCGTCCACGGACCGACCAGCACGGCCACCGCCAGCAGCACCAGGAACGTCGTCGCGACGCCGGAACTGGTCACGCCTCACCCACCCGACGGGGATCTGCCGCCATGGCGCTCTCATACACCCGCAGGACCTGGTTCGCGACCACCGACCAGTCGAACATCATGACGCGGTGCCGCGCCGCGTCGACGTAGTCGGCCCGCCGCGCCGGGTCGGTCAGCACCTCGCGCAACGCGGCGGCCAGCGCGGACGGGTCGCCGACCGGGGTCAGCACGCCCGCCTTGCCGTCGTCGAGCACCCGCCGGAACGCGTCGAGGTCGCTGGCCACCACCGCCGCGCCCGCCGACATCGCCTCGGTGAGGATGATCCCGAAGCTCTCGCCGCCGGTGTTGGGCGCGCAGTAGACGTCCACGCTGCGCAGGGCCCGCGCCTTGGTCTCGTCGTCCACCATGCCGAGGAACACCACCCGCGACGCCAGCTCCGGCCCGGCCTGCTCGCGCAGCTCGTCCTCGTCGCCGCGCCCGACCACGAGCAGCCGCACGTCCGGCAGGTCCAGCTCGCGGAACGCGTCGAGCAGCACCGGCATGCCCTTGCGCGGCTCGGTGTACCGGCCGACGAACCCGACCGTGCCGCCGGGGCGCGGGTAGCCGGGCAGCGGGGTGGCGTCGGCGAAGAACCCGACGTCCACGCCGTTGGGGATCTCCACCGCGTCGCCGCCCAGGTGCTCCACCTGCACGCGGCGGGCCAGCGCGGACACCGCGATCCGGGCGGTGACCTTCTCCAGGAACGGCTGGAGCACGGCCTGGAACGCCGACAGCATCTTCGACCGGGGCGTGGAGGTGTGGAACGTGGCCACGATCGGGCCGTCGGCCACCATCAGCGCCAGCATCGACAGCGACGGCGCGGTGGGCTCGTGCAGGTGCAGCACGTCGAAGTCGTGCTCGGCGATCCAGCGCCGGACGCGGGCGAACGACACCGGCCCGAACGACAGGCGCGCCACCGAGCCGTTGTACGGGATGCCGACCGCGCGGCCGGCCGGGGTGACGAACTCCGGCACCGGCGTGTCGTCGTCGGCGGGCGCGAGCACCTCCACCTCGTGCCCGAGGCGGCGCAGGGCGCGGGCCAGGTCGACCACGTGCGCCTGCACCCCTCCGGGCACCTCGAAGGAGTACGGGCAGACGATGCCGACCTTCACGCGTGCTCCCCGCGGCGCGCCAGCACCCGCCGCAGCGCCTTCTGCCTGCTCTCGGGCAGGTCGGCCAGCCACAGCCGCTGCATCATGTGCCAGTCGGTGGGGTGGGCGGCGATGTCGGCGGCGAACACGTCGGCGACCTGCTGGGTCGCCGCGGCCACGCCCGCCGTGCCCGCCACCCGGATCGGGGGGTGCATCCGGATGCCCCAGCCGTCCTCGGTGAACCACAGGCCGGCCGGGATGAGCGCCGCGCCGGTGGTCGCGGCCAGGTGCGCGGGACCGGCGGGCATCAGGGTGCGCTCGCCGAAGAACGTGACGGGCACGCCGCCCGCGGTGAGGTCGCGGTCGGCGAGCAGGCAGACGACCTGGTTGGCGCGCAGCCGCTCGGCGAGCACGACCGCCGGGTTGCGGTCGCCGCCGGTCAGCGGCACCACCTCGAAGCCGAGGCCCTCCCGGAACGCGATGAACCGCCGGTACACCGACTCGGGCTTGAGCCGCTCGGCGACGGTGGTGAACGTGCCGCAGTGGCGGACCAGCCAGACGCCCGCCATGTCCCAGTTGCCGCAGTGCGGCAGCGCGACCACCGCGCCGCGGCCCTCGGCCAGCGCGGCGTCGAGGTTCTCCGCGCCGCTCAGCGTGCGGTCCAGCTCGGCGTAGACCTGGTCGAGGTCCATCGAGGGCAGCCGGAACGCCTCGCGCCAGTACCGCGCGTACGAGCGCACCGCCAGCCGGACCAGCTCGTCCAGCTCCGCCTCGCCCGCCCGGGGCACGACCCGGCGCAGGTTGGCCCGCAGCCGGCTCACCCCGCCACCGCCGCGGCGCGCGGCCCGGTCCGCGCCCAGGTCGAACAGCGCCTCCGCGGCCCGCTCCGGCAGCAGCCGCACCAGCCGCCACCCGGCCGCGTAGCCGAGGTCGACCAGGCGCTCCCTGACCGCCCGCCCGGTCACGACCCCTGCTCCTTCGCCGACCGGCTCACGGCCAGCACCCGCTGCGCCACCGTGATGGTGACCAGCGCGGCGAGCAGGTACAACGCCACCGGCAGGACGTAGGGCACGCCGAGCCCGTGCAGGCCCACGCCGACCAGCGCGACGATGAACCGCTCGGCCCGCTCGGCCAGGCCGCCGTCGGCGGACAGCCCGGACGCCTCCGCCCGCGCCTTCACGTACGAGGTGACCTGCGCGCCGACCAGCGAGACCAGGGTGGCCGCGGCCAGCCCGTGCTCGCCCTCGCCGAACGCCCACCACGCGACGGCGGCGAACAGCGCGCCGTCGGCGATCCGGTCGCAGGTCGCGTCCAGCACGGCGCCGAATTTCGTGCCGCCGCCCTGGGCGCGTGCCATCGCGCCGTCGATCAGGTCGAACAGCACGAAAGCGGTCACCAGGGCCGCGCCCGTGAACAGCTGCCCGCGCGGGATGAACCACAGCGCGGCGGCGACGGAGCCGACGGTGCCCAGCACCGTGACGGCGTTCGGGGTGAGGCCGCGGCGCAGCAGCCACGCCCCGACCGGATCGGTGACGCGCGAGACCGACGCGCGGGCGAAGATGTTCAGCATGGGGCGGCGGGGCACCTACCGACGGGGACGACGTGTCCCGCGCAGCCTAACCACCCAGCTCAGCCGAGCTTGCGGTGGTCCCTGGAGATCTGCTCCAGCAGGTCTTCCAGCGCGTCGCCGCGCACCGCGAGCCGTTCGAGCCGGCTGAACAGGGACAGGTACTCGCGCACATCGTGCGGGTCGGTGATGGTCGCGTTGCCGGTCAGCACGCTGAGCGTCACCACCCGCTCGTCGTAGACCTGGAACCCGTGCAGGGCGACCATGTTGGCGTCCGCGGTCCACGGCACGACCCCGAGCTGGACGTTCGGTCTTCGCATGATCTGCACGAGGTGGTCGATCTGCTCGCACATGAGGTCGGCGGACCCCATGCGCCAGCGCAGCGCGCTCTCCGCGAGCAGGAAGACGAACCGCTTGCCCAGGTCGTCCATGCGGGCACGGCGGCTGCGCAGGGTGGCGATCGCGCTGTCCTGCTCGTGCGGGGGCATCGTGTTGTGCACGACGCGCAAGTAGTTCTCGCTCTGCAGCAGCGCGGGCACGCCCGCGTTCTGGAAGAAGCGGCTGGTGGTGGCACGGGCCTCGATACGGGCCACGGTCTGCTGGTGGCGGTGGGCCCCCCGGTGCAGCACCACCCGGCGGGTCTCCGCCTCGGCGTGCAACTGGCGGGCCAACTCGACCAGCTCGACCCTGGTCTCCCTGGTCGCGGACAGCTCGGCGACCAGGCGCTCCACGTCGGTCACGGACGGGAGGAGCATGCCGTTCTCGATCTTCGACAGCTTGGACTGGCTCATCCCGGTAGCGCGCGCCGTGGCCGTTCCGGTCATCTTGGCCTCGGTGCGCAGCCTTCGTAACTCGCGCGAGAGCCGTTCTCGGGCCAGCCGCGAACGCTCAGGTGCGGTCATGCAACGCACCGTATCGACGCCTCACCCCTCTTGACGATCGGCCAGGAAGGTGTCTGAGGGTCGGCCGACCGTCGCTGCGAGGTGATCTCCGGCACGCTCGCGCCACCTGCACGTGCACCCGATCGTGCAGGTACCTCTGTGCTAGGGCGGTTGCGCCGGTCAGGGGTTCCGGGGCGGCCCGTCCGCCCGACCGTGACGCGTCCTCAGAAGGTCACCCGCAGCAGGACCAGGTCGTTGTCCACCAGCCTGATCTCGACCCCGGTGATGTCGGACCGCGCCAGCTCCGTCGTCGCGGTCGGCCGGGTGGTGGACCCGGGACCGGCCGTCCACGTCGCGACGCGCTCCGACCGGCCGTCGGCGGAGAGCACGTGCAGGGCGTAGGCGAAGGTGGGCGTAGGGGGTCCGTCCGGCACGGCGTAGGAGCACAGCACGTCGATCCGGGTGCCCCACGGCTCGTCCACCAGCCGCACGCTGGCCGTCACCGGGCTGGGCAGGGCCTGCTGCATCGGCACGTCGGGCGCAGGCGTCGGCGCGGGGTCGGCGGTGGGGGTCGCGGCGGGGGGGGGGGGGGGCCGCCCGCGCGCCCCCCCCCCCCCCCCCCCCCCCCACCCCCCCCCCCCCCCCCCCCCCCCCCCCCCCCCCCCCCCCCCCCCCCCCCCACGCA
>NZ_JBHYXZ010000015.1:35700-49008 GCF_042752395.1 Actinosynnema sp. NPDC059335
GCGGGCCCCCCCCGGGCGGGCCGGGCCAGGCTGACGCGCCCGGGGGGGCCCGGGCGGCGGGGCGGGGCCGGGGGGGGGGGCGGCGGGGGGGGCCCCCGCTCGCACGGCCGTCGCGACCGCCGCCCCCGTCAACGCCGCGCAGACCAGCGCCGCGGCGACCCACAGCCGGGCCCGCCGCCGGCGCGACCGCTCGGCGGCGGCCAGGTCCGACAGCAGCGCCGCGGGCGGCTCGTCGGGCACCGCCCCCGGTTCGAGCAGGTCGACCGCCCGGTCGCGGGGCACCGCCGAGAGGATGCCGGGCACGCCCGCGAAGGCGGCCACGTCACCCGAGCACTCCGGGCACCCGGCCAGGTGCCCCTCGAACTCCCGCCGTTCGCCGGGCGACAGCGAACCCAGGACGTACGCGGCACCCCAGTCCCGGTACGGATCGACTGGCGAGCTCAACGTCCGGTGACCCCCTTCTCCTCCAGCGCCAGCCGCAGCGCCCGCAGACCGTAGTGCAACCGCGACTTCACGGTGCCCTCCGGCAGGTCCAGTGCGACGGCCAGCTCGGCGACGGACTGGCCCATGTAGTACGCACGCACGATCACCGTGCGGTGCTCCGGCGTCAACTGGGTGAGCACGTCGGCCACCAGCCACGCGTCCAGGGCCGAGTCGCTGGGGTCGGACCTGGCCCGCTCCGGCGGCCGTGCCGAGCCGATCTCCCAGCGGGCGCGGGCGCTGCGGCGCTCGTCGATCACCACGTTGCGCGCCACCGTGTAGAGCCACGCGCGGGCCGCCGCCGCGCCCTGTTCCAGCACCTTCGGGTTGCGCCACGCGCGCAGCAGGGCCTCCTGCACCACGTCGCGGGACAGCTCGTCGTCGCCGGTCAGCCGGCGCACGTACCGCCACAGCGCGGGCGCGTGCTCGTCGTGGAGGGAGCGCAGCAGGTCGATGTGGGTGTCGTTGATCGCGCACCTCCTGGGCTAGTCGTGGAGCAGCGGTTCCCGGGTGGCGGCGCGGAAGTCCGGTCGGCGCTTGGCGAGGAACGCCGCCGTGCCCTCGCGCATGTCGTCGGTGGTGAACGCCTCGCGGAACGCGTCCAGCTCGACGGCCAGCCCGGCGGCCACCGTCGTCCCGGCGGAGGCGTTCACCGCCGCCTTGGCCAGCGAGACCGCCGTGGCCGAGTTGCCCGCGATCCGGTCGAGCACGGCGCGTGCGGCGGCCAGCATCCCACCCCGGTCGTCGAACACCGCGGTGACCAGGCCGAGGCGCAGCGCCTCGGCCGCGTCGACGTGCCTGCCGGTGTAGATCAGCTCACGGGCGAGCGCGGGGCCGACCAGGCGTTGCAGCCGGACGCAGCCGCCGAAGCCGGGGATCAGGCCGAGCACGACCTCCGGCTGGCCGAACACGGCGCGCCGGGTCGCGTAGGCGAAGTCGCAGGCCAGCACCAGCTCGCAGCCGCCGCCGAGCGCGTACCCGTCCACGCACGCGACGACCGGGCACGGCACCTCCTCCAGCAGCCGGGTGACGCGTTGGCCGAGCCGGCCGAACCGCTCGCCCTCGTCGGGGGTCATGGCGGCCATCTCGCGGATGTCCGCGCCCGCGACGAACGCCGGGCCGGGCGCGCCGGTGAGGATGACGCCGCGGGGCGCCGGGCCGGCGAGGACGCCGGAGAAGAAGTGGTCGAGTTCGGCCAGCACGCGGCCCGACAGGGCGTTGCGCGCCGGTGGCCGTGAGACGGTGACCGTCGTGACGCCGTCCTGTTCGTCGATGAGCAAGGTCGAGTAGTCCACGGAGTCTCCTCACGAGTCCCAGATGGCGCCGAAGGCCGGCACGCCCCGGGCCTCCAGCTCCTCCACGACGTGCCAGGTCGTCTTCTTGTTGGAGATGCAGATCACCGCCTCGGCGTCGAACTCCCGGTGCGCGCGCAGGGCCAGCTCGACCAGGTCGGGCTTGCCGTCGCGGACGGTGTCCCAGACCAGCGCCTCCGGCTGCACGGCCTCGATCTCGTCCACCAGCGCGTCGCCGTAGGTCTCGCGGGGCGTGCGGGTGGACCACACCAGGCGCGACGGGGTCTCCCGCGACAGCAGGTGCGGCAGGCAGGGCCCGATGCCGCTGCCCGTGGCGACCCACACCACCCTGGTGAACAGCTTGTCGATGTTGCCGACGCCGGCCGTCGGCACGCCCTTGACCCACAGGTGGGTCGGCAGGTCGTCGATCAGCGAGCCCGTCCAGTCGCCGGCGCGGGACACGGTGAGCCGGAACCCGGTGCGGCCGGGCGTCGGCACGTTCGCGAACGAGTGCCACTCCAGCAGCGGGTTGCGGCTGATCGCGGTGGACGAGCCCGCGAACGGCGTCACGCCGTAGTCGAACGAGACCAGCGCGACGTGCCGCGACGGCCGGGTGATCCGCACCGGCACGCGGCGCAGCCGGACCCACGGCAGGACGACGCTCGCCACCACCAGCAGGAGCAGCCAGAACTGGAGCGAGCCGGCGAAACCCGGCTGCCGGGACGCGTGCACCGCGAACAGCGCGAGCACCGTCCAGCCCGCGAACCGGTGCACCCGCTCGAAGAGGTCGTGCCGGCTCGCGCGCAGGCGGGGCAGGGCGAACACGACCATGCCGGCCATCAGGGCGAGGATCGTCCACGTCAGGGGGTCGTTCAGGGTCCAGGCCAGGGCGGCGAACCAGGCCGTGGCGGACACCGCCGCGCCCACGTGCAGGCCGCCGAAGTGGTAGACCTTGCCGAGCGCCCAGCGGACCTTGAGCGGCCACGTGGTCGGCGCGCTGGTGGCGAGCCGGAACAGCAGGTTGATCACGTGCTGCTGGCGGACCAGCACGGCCAGCGCGACGTTGACCACGACCAGGTCGGCGATCGCCTGCGCGGAGTCCACGCCGAACGCGACCGCGGTGTTGGCCAGGAGGACCGCGGCGGCGAGGCGGTTGTGGTGGGTGAACGGGCGTCGGCGGAGCCGCAGCCGGACCGACGGCGGGTCGGTGCGCGTGGTGGTCATGACGCGGCCACCAGTAACGACAGCGCGGCGCGGTCCACCTTGCCGCGGTCGGTCAGCGGCAGGTCGTCCACGGCGACGACCTCGGCCGGCACGCAGTAGTACGGCAGGACGCGCGCCACGGCGTCCTTGGCGTCGTCCGGCGCGACCGAGGCGGGGCTGACGACACCGACGAGCCTGCCGTCGCGCAGGACGGTCGTGGCGCGGACGCAGCCGGGCGCGGTCTCCAGGGCCGAGGTCACCGCGTCCAGCTCGACCCGGAAGCCGCGGACCTTGACCTGGTCGTCGGTGCGGCCGTGGTGCTCCAGCTCGCCTTCAGGCGTCCAGCGGCCCAGGTCGCGGGTGCGGAACATCAGGTGGTCGCCGCCCAGGAACGGGTCGGGGCGGTAGCGCTGGGCGGTCAGCACGTCGTTGCCGAGGTAGCCGGCCGTGACGCAGGCGCCGCCCGCCCACATCTCGCCGACCTCGCCGATCGGGCACGGCCGCAGGTCGTCGTCCAGCACGTAGACCGTGGTGTTGGGCACCGGGCGGCCGATGGTCAGCCGGCCGACGCGGGGGTCGTAGCGCTGCACCGTGTTGACGATCGTGACTTCCGTGGGGCCGCAGGCGTTGTGGAAGGTCGCGCGGGCGGACCAGGCGTCGGCCAGGGCTCGGGGGCAGCGCTCGCCGGCCACGGCGACGACGCGCACGTCGGGGCACCGCCGGGGGTCCAGTGTGGACAGCACGCCGGGGGTGGCGATGAGGACGGTGGCGGTTTCGGCCGTGCGGGCGATGTCGCGGCCGCGGATGACGGACGTCGCGCCGTGCGTGAGCGCGCCGAAGACCTCCCACACGGCCATGTCGAACGCGATGTTGAGCAGTTGGGCGACCCGGTCGCCGGGGCGGATGCCCAGGTCGCCCGGCTCGGTGAGCAGGACGTTGCACAGGTTGGCGTGGGTGACGCGGACGCCGTTGGGGACGCCGGTGGTGCCGGAGGTGAAGATGACGACGGCGATGTCGCCGCTTTCCGCTCGCGGTGCGGTGACGCGGCGGTCCGGGAGGGTGTCGAGGGCCAGGACGGTGGGCGCG
Source organism: Actinosynnema sp. NPDC059335 (assembly GCF_042752395.1). NCBI lineage: Bacteria > Bacillati > Actinomycetota > Actinomycetes > Pseudonocardiales > Pseudonocardiaceae > Actinosynnema > Actinosynnema sp. NPDC059335. Next base: position 39,762 of record NZ_JBHYXZ010000015.1, read on the forward strand.
TCGAGCGCGGGGGCGTGCTCGCTGGTGGTGAGGACGACCTCGATGGCGGCGGTGCGGATCACGTGGTCGAGGTGCGGGCGCGGGGTGATGCGGACGTCCTGCGGCACGTAGGCCGCGCCGACCTTCAGCACGGCCAGGATGCCGACGACCATGTGGGTGGAGCGGGTGAGGAACACGCCGACGTGGTCGCCGGGCCGGACGCCGGCGTCGAGGAGCGCGGCGGCGACGACGTTGGCGCGGTGGTCCAGTTCGCCGTAGGTCAGGCAGGAGCCCTCGTGCTCGACGGCGCGGGCGTGCGGCGACCGTGCGGCGTGGGCTTCGAAGGCGTGGTGGATGCGGTGGAACGGCGGCGTGACGGCGGGGCCGTGGCCGAATCGTCGGAAGAGCGGGCGGTCGTCCGGGGGCGGTCCTGGCACGGCGGGTGGCTCGGTCATGGCTGTCACGGGGTGTGCGCCTCTCGTCAGCCGGGCGTGGTCACCCGGTCTGAACGAGACAGCCCCGCGGTCCGTTCAAGGGGACCGGCAAAAATATTTGAAGATTCGCCAACCCGCACCACCGCGTGTGTCGAACCCCCAGCCCCCGAGAGTCCTACGCCCAGGACGCGAGAGTCCTACGCCCAGGACCCGTGAATTCAACGCTCAGGTCCGGCTACCTGGGACGCGAGCGTTGAACTCGGGGGTCGCGGACGTAGGACTCACGCGACGCGAACGTAGGACTCACGGGGTTTGAGTGTTCGACACACGGGTCAGTCGAGGGCGGTCCAGGCGTCGGCCAGGAGCTGTCTCGTTTCGCCGAGCAGCTGCGGCAGGACCTTGGTGTGGCCGATCACCGGCATGAAGTTCGCGTCGCCGCCCCAGCGCGGCACGACGTGCTGGTGCAGGTGCGCCGCGATCCCCGCGCCGGCCACCACGCCCTGGTTCATGCCGATGTTGAACCCGTGCGGCCCGGAGGCCGAACGGATCACCCGCATCGCCCGCTGGGTGAACGCGGCGAACTCCGCCGTCTCGTCCACCGTCAGGTCCGTGTAGTCGGGCACGTGCCGGTACGGCAGCACCATCAGGTGACCGGGGTTGTACGGGTACAGGTTCAGCACCGCGAACACCAGCTCGCCGCGCGCCAGGATCAGCCCCTCGGCGTCGTCCAGCCCGGTCACCCGGCAGAACGGGCACCCCTCGGGCTCGTCGCCCACGGCCTTGCCCTCGCCCCGCACGTACGACAGGCGGTGCGGGGTCCACAACCGCTGCAACCCGTCGTGGACCCCGACCCCGTCCTGCTCCTCGTACCGGTCCGTCACTGGACGAGTTCCGCCGTGGGCGAGGCGTTCTCGCGCCGCGCGACCCAGTCCACGACCGTCTCGACCGCCCGCTCGACCGGCACCCCGTTGATCTGCGTGCCGTCGCGGAACCGGAACGACACCGCGCCCTGCTCCACGTCCTTGCCGCCCGCGAGCAGCATGAACGGCACCTTCTGCGTGGTGTGGTTGCGGATCTTCTTCTGCATCCGGTCGTCCGAGGCGTCCACCTCGGCCCGGATGCCGCGCGCCTTGAGCCGCCGCACCACGTCCAACAGGTGGTCGACGTGCTCGTCCGCGATCGGGATGCCCACCACCTGCACCGGCGCGAGCCACGCCGGGAACGCGCCCGCGTAGTGCTCGGTCAGCACGCCGAAGAACCGCTCCACCGACCCGAACAACGCGCGGTGGATCATCACCGGCCGCTGCCGGCTGCCGTCCGGCCCGGTGTACTCCAGCTCGAACCGCTCGGGCAGGTTGAAGTCCACCTGGATGGTGGACATCTGCCAGGTGCGGCCCAGCGCGTCCTTGGCCTGCACGGAGATCTTCGGCCCGTAGAACGCCGCACCGCCCGGGTCGGGCACCAGCTCCAGGCCGGAGTCCTCGGCCGCGACGCGCAACGCCTCGGTCGCCTTCTCCCAGACCTCGTCCGAGCCGACGTACTTCTCCTCGTTGCGGGTGGACAGCTCCAGGTAGAAGTCGTCCAGGCCGTAGTCGCGCAGCAGCCCGAGCACGAAGCGCAGCAGCGACTTCAGCTCGTCCTGCACCTGGTCGGGGGTGCAGAAGATGTGCGCGTCGTCCTGCGTCATGCCGCGCACGCGGGTCAGGCCGTGGATCACGCCGGACTTCTCGTACCGGTAGACCGAGCCGAACTCGAACATGCGCAGCGGCAGCTCGCGGTAGGACCGCCCGCGCGACTTGAAGATCAGGTCGTGGAACGGGCAGTTCATCGGCTTGAGGTAGTAGTCCTGGCCGGGCTTGCGGACCGTGCCGTCCTCGTTGTACTCGGCGTCCAGGTGCATCGCCGGGTACATGCCGTCGCGGTACCAGTCCAGGTGACCGGAGGTCTCGAACAGGTTGCCCTTGGTGATGTGCGGCGAGTAGACGAACTCGTAGCCCTCTTCGGTGTGACGGGCGCGCGAGTAGTCCTCCATCGCCTTGCGGATGATCCCGCCGCGCGGGTGGAACACCGCCAGGCCCGAGCCGATCTCGTCCGGGAAGCTGAACAGGTCCAGCTCCACGCCGAGCTTGCGGTGGTCGCGCCGCTCGGCCTCGGCCAGCAGCTCCAGGTGGGCGTCCAGCGCCTCCTGCGACTCCCACGCCGTGCCGTAGATGCGCTGCAACTGCGGGTTCTTCTCGTTGCCGCGCCAGTAGGCGGCGGCCACGCGGGTCAGCTTGAACGCCGGGATGTGCTTGGTCGTCGGCACGTGCGGGCCGCGGCACAGGTCGCCCCACACGCGCTCGCCGGACCGCGGGTCGAGGTTGTCGTAGATCGTCAGCTCGCCGCCGCCGACCTCCATCACCTCGGCGGTGTCGACATCGCTCTTGATGTCGACCAGCTCCAGCTTGAACGGCTCGGCGGCCAGCTCGGCCTTGGCCGCGTCCACCGACTCGACCACGCGCCGGGTGAACCGCTGCGCGCCCTTGATGATCGACTTCATGCGCTTCTCCAGCGCCTGGAGGTCGTCCATCGTGAACGGCCTGTCGACCTGGAAGTCGTAGTAGAAGCCGTCCTTGACCGGCGGTCCGATGCCCAGCTTGGCCTCGGGGAACTGCTGCTGCACGGCCTGCGCCAGCACGTGGGCGGCGGAGTGCCGGATCACACTGCGGCCGGCCTCGGTGTCGGCGGCGACCGGCTCGACCTCGACCTCGACCTGCGGGGTCCAGGAGAGGTCGCGCAGGTGGCCCTCGGGGTCGCGCACGACCACGACGGCGTCCGGCCCCTTGCCGGGCAGCCCCGCTTCCCGCACCGCCGTCCCCGCCGTGGTCCCCGCCGTCACCACCACGCGTGGTGGGTTCGGGGCGGCTGCGGGGCGCGGTTCGGACACGGTGACTCCTCGGTGTGTGTTCGGTCCTTCCCCCGAGATGTTATCGGTGCTCACCGACCGCTTTTCCGGCGCACCGGGTCGGCCGCCGGTCGGGCCGCCGTTCAGCCGCGGATCAGGGCCGGCAGCGCGTCCGCCGAGGTCACGGCACGCCCGGTGGTGCGCTGGTAGCGGCGGACGAGGTCGCGGCGGCGGACGCGGTGGCCGAGCCTGCGCTCGGCGGCGAGCAGGGCGTTGCGGCGCGGTGGCGGGTAGGTCGAGGCGAGGTCGGCCAGCAGCGCCGCCCGGCCGACCCCGGCGGTTTCGAGCACCCACGCGACGCCCGGGTCCAGCGCGGTGAGGGCCAGGGCCAGGTGTTCGGGCCGGTGCTCGCGCTCGCGACGGGCCAGGGCGAGGCGCAGCGAGGCCGCGTAGGACGCCCGGGCGTCCAGGCCGAGCGGCGGGGTGAGCGCGGCGCGGCGCCTGCGTGCCTTCGCCGCGCCCAGCGGGAGCAGCGGCTCGCGGCGGGCGGGCCGGTCGAGGGCGGGCGCGCCGCGGTCGCCGAGCAGGCGGTCGAGGTCGACGCCGAGGGGCGCCAGGACGAACCGGTCCGCCGCACCGCCCGCGCCGAGCGGCGCGGCCAGCCGCGCGGCGTCGCGGATCGCGGCCGGTGTCGCGCCGTGGCGGGCGAGGACGTCGGCGAGCGTGCCGCGCGGGCCTTCGGCGAGGGCGGCGAGGAGGTGCTCGCTGCCGGTGCGGGGGTGGCGCAGGTCGAGCGCGAGCGCGAACGCGCGGCCCAGGGCGCGGTCCAGATCGGGGTGGTCGCCTCGGAACACCGGTCAGTCCTCTCGGCCGTACTTGCGGTGGACGGTCTGCTTGGTCACGCCGAGGCGGGTCGCGATGTCGCGCCACGACCAGCCCGCCCGGCGCGCGGCGGCGACGTGCTCGGCTTCCAGTTGCTCCACGAGGCGGCGCAGGCGTGCCACGGCCCGCAGCCCGGCGTCCGGGTCGTCGCCGTGCGCGTCGGGGTCGAGGTCGGCGATGGCGGACATGTCGTCAGCATATGCTGACGGTCGCGTGGTCGTCAACACATGCTGACGACCCGGGCTCACAGGTGATCGACAGCCGCCCATCAGCATCCCCTCAGGTCACGCGCGCACCATGGCGGTCGACCGCACGGGAGAGCAGGAGTTCCGCCATGTCAGACCCCCGACAACCACAGCACCCCGACCCGGACCCGGCGGCGGACCGGACCCCGACCGGGCCGGCCACCGACCCGTCGACCCCATCAGCACCGGTCGCGGGCACCCCCACCGCGGCCACCGACCCGGCCGCCGGGCAACCTGTCGGCCCCGCCGCACCCGCCGGAGGAGCCGCCGCGGCCGATCCGGCTGTCGGACAGCCCGCGGCGACCCCGGCCGACCACACCACCGCGCAACCTGGCGCAGCCGCGACCGGCCCTGCCGGGCACCCCGCGCCCGACCGGGTGGGGCAGGCAGCGCCCGCCGGACACACAGGGCCGACCGGGCACGCCGCGCCGACCGGGCAGGCAGAGCAGTCAGAGCAGTCAGGACCGACCGGGCACGCAGCGCAAATGCCGCCGGCCGGGCCGCCGAGGTCGGGCAGGGGCGCGGTCGGGCGGGTGGTCCGGCACCGGGCCACGCAGCTCGTCGCCGTCGGGCTGCTCGGGCTGGTCCTCGGCGGCGGGATCGTGGCGCTGGTCGACCACGACCGCCGCCCGCACTACGGCGTCGGCCACGACCGGCCCGGTCACGGGCGGTTCGAGGAGCGGTTCGACAAGCGCGGCGACTGGGGGCCGCGCGGGCCGGAGCGGGTGCCGCAGCGCGACTTCGAGCGCTGAGCGCCCGGGGTCACGCCAGGAAGCCGCGCAGCAGCAGGGCCGTGCCGTCGAGGTGCTCGGCCATCGCCCGCCGCGCGGCCTCCGGGTCGCCCGCCACGATGTGCGTGACGATCAGCTCGTGCTGCTCGTTCGAGTGCGCCAGGTTCGGCGGCAGCAGCGGTATCCGGTCGAGCAGCGCGTTGACCCTCGTCCGGGCGTCCGCGACCGCCGCCGTCAGCGACGGGGAGCCGGTCGCCTCGGCGATCGCCAGGTGCAGCCGCGAGTCCTTGCGCCGGTAGGCGTCCACCGGCGCGTCCCGGCACTCGGCCAGCCGCGTGAGCAGGTTCCGCCGCTCGACCGGCCCCAGCGCCCGGCCCGCCGCGCACTCCGCCGCGCCCGTCTCCACCGCCGTGCGCAACGTCAGCACGTCCGCCAGCTCGCCGGGGTCCACCCACCGGTCCGGCGCGACCGGCGGCAGCGGCGAGTTCACGAACGTGCCGCCGTACCGGCCGCGCCGGGACTCGACGTAGCCCGCGTCCTGGAGCGACCGGATCGCCTCCCGCAGTGTCACCCGGCTGACACCCAACCGGGTCGCCAGGTCGCGCTCGGCCGGCAGCCGCTCCCCCGGCCCGACCACGCCGAGCCGGATCGCCTGCACCAGCCGCTCCACGGTCTCCTCGAACGCGTTGCCCGCCCGCACGGGGCGGAACAACGCGTCCTGCAACGGCATCACAGCGGTGTCACGTAGGCACCGGCGATACCGCCGTCCACCAGGAAGTTCGACGCGGTGATGAACGACGAGTCGTCGCTGGCCAGGAACGCCACCGCCGCCGCGATCTCCTCCGGCTCGGCGAACCGGCCGAGCGGCACGTGCACCAACCGCCGCGCGGCCCGCTCCGGGTCCTTCGCGAACAGCTCCCGCAGCAACGGCGTGTTCACCGGTCCGGGTGACAGGGCGTTCACCCGCACGCCCTGCCGGGCGAACTGGACGCCCAGCTCGCGGCTCATCGCCAGCACCCCGCCCTTGGACGCCGTGTAGGAGATCTGGGACGTCGCCGCGCCCATCGTCGCCACGAACGACGCCGTGTTGATCACCGAGCCCCGACCCCGCTCCAGCATGTGCGGGATCGCGTGCTTGCAGCACAGGTACACCGACGTGAGGTTGACCTTCTGCACGCGGTCCCACGCCTCGATGCCCGTCGTCAGGATCGAGTCGTCGTCCGGCGGCGAGATGCCCGCGTTGTTGAACGCGACGTCCAGCGAGCCGTAGGTGTCGACCGCCGTCCGGTACAGCGCCGACACCTGCTCCTCGTCGGTCACGTCGACCTGCACGAACAGCCCGCCCACCTCGTCGGCCGCGGCCTTGCCGGTCTCCGCGTCGACGTCCGCGACGACGACCTTGGCCCCCTCGGACGCCAGCCGCCGCACCGAGGCCAGCCCGATGCCGCTGCCGCCGCCGGTGACCACGGCCACCCGGCCCTCGAGTCGCACAACCATGTCTCTCCCAATCAGTGAGCGATGAAGACGTTCTTGGTCTCGGTGAACGAGTCGAGCGCGTCGGGCCCCAGCTCCCGCCCCAACCCGGACTGCTTGAACCCGCCGAACGGGGTCCAGTACCGCACCGACGAGTGCGAGTTGACCGACAGGTTCCCGGCCTCCACCGCACGCGACACGCGCAGCGCGCGTCCCACGTCGCGGGTCCAGATCGACCCCGACAGCCCGAACCGGCTGTCGTTGGCCAACCGGACGGCGTCCTCCTCGTCGGTGAACGGCAGCACGGCCACCACCGGCCCGAAGATCTCCTCCACGGCCGCGCGGTCGTCCGGCGCGACGGGCGCGAGCACCGTGGGCGGGAACCAGAAGCCGGCCCCGGTCGGCGCGGAGCCGCGGAACGCCACCGGCGCGTCGGACGGCACGTAGGAGGCGACCCGCTCCCGGTGCGCGGCCGAGATCAGCGGCCCCATCTCGGTGGCCTCGTCCTCCGGCGCGCCGACCACCACGCCCTTGACCGCGGGTTCCAGCAGCTCCATGAACCGGTCGTACACCGACGCCTGCACCAGGATCCGGGACCGGGCGCAGCAGTCCTGGCCCGCGTTGTCGAACACCCCGTACGGCGCGGTCGCCGCGGCGCGCTCCAGGTCGGCGTCGGCGAACACGATGTTGGCCGACTTGCCGCCCAGCTCCAGCGTCACGCGCTTGACCTGCTCGGCGCACCCGGCCATGACCTGCCTGCCGACCCGGGTGGACCCGGTGAACACGACCTTGCGCACGTCGGGGTGCGTGACGAACCGCTGCCCCACCACCGGCCCCGCGCCGGGCAGGACCTGGAACACGTCCGGCGGGAGGCCGGCCTCCAGCGCCAGCGACGCCAGCCGCAGCGCCGTCAGCGGCGTCAGCTCGGCGGGCTTCAGCACCACCGTGTTGCCCGCTGCCAGCGCGGGCGCGAACCCCCACGCGGCGATCGGCATCGGGAAGTTCCACGGCACGATGACGCCGACCACGCCCAGCGGCTCGTGGAAGGTCACGTCCAGCCCGCCGGGCACCGGGATCTGCCGGCCGAACAGCCGCTCCGGCGCGGCCGAGTAGTAGTGCAGCACGTCGCGCACGTTCCCGGCCTCCCACCGCGCGTTGCCGATGGTGTGCCCGGCGTTGAGCACCTCCAGCGCGGCCAGCTCCTCGATCGCGCCGTCCACCGCCTCGGCGAACCGCCGCAGCAGCCGGGCCCGGTCGCCCGGGGCGACCGCGCGCCACGCGGGCAGGGCCGCCGACGCGCGGGCGATCGCCGCGTCGGTCTCCTCCAGCGTCGCCAGCGGCACCGAGCGGACCACCTCCTCGGTGGCCGGGTTGATGACGTCGAACGTGGTGGTCACTTCACTCCCCTGTCTCGCGCGGCGCCGACGAGCGCGGCGAACAAGCGGTCGTCCTCGGTGTCGGCCTCCGGGTGCGACTGCACGCCGAGCACGAAGCGGGAGCCCGGCAGCTCCACCGCCTCCGGGGTGCCGTCCGGCGCGCCGGCGACCACCCGCAGGCCGTCGCCGAGGACGTCCAGCGCCTGGTGGTGGTGGCAGAACACGGTGGTGGCCAGGCCGACGATCCCGGCCAGCACCGAGCCGGGCGCGACCGCGATGCCGGTGTGCTGGAACACGGCGGGTGCGGGGTTGTGCCCGTCCACGTGCTGGACCAGCGTGCCGCCCAACGCCACGTTGAGCACCTGCATGCCCCGGCACACCGCGAGCAGCGGCAGGTCGAGCTTCAGCGCCGCGCGGGCCAGGCCCAGCTCGACCGCGTCCCGCTCGGGCCGCGCCGGCCCGGTGCGCGGGTCGCGCGGCCGGCCGTACAGCGCCGGGTCCACGTCCGCGCCGCCCGCCAGCACCAGGCCGTCGAGGAAGCCGACGCTGTCGGCGTCCCAGGAGCCGACCGGCGGGAGCAGCACCGGGTTGCCGCCCGCGCGCACCACCGAGTCGAGGTAGTCGCGGTGCAGCACGGCCGCCTCCACGTCCCAGACGCCGAATCGCACCCGTTCCAGGTAGGTGCTGACGCCGATCAGCGGTCGTGCCCTAGAGCCGTTCGAAACCACGGATGCGCTCCCAGTCCGTCACCGACGAGTCGAACGCGGCCAGCTCCACCCGGGCCGCGTTGAGGTAGTGCTCCACCACGTCCTGGCCGAACGCCTCGCGCGCCAGCTCGCTCTTGGCCAGCAGCGACGCGGCGTCGCGCAGCGTGGCGGGCACGGTCGGCTTGTCGGAGCCGTAGGCGTTGCCGACGAACTCCTCCTCCAGCGGCAGCTCGTTGTCCAGCCCGTGCAGCCCGGCCGCGATCAGCGCGGCGACCGCCAGGTACGGGTTCACGTCCGCGCCGGGCACCCGGTTCTCGAACCGCAGCGACTGGCCGTGGCCGACGACGCGCAGCGCGCACGTCCGGTTGTCCCGGCCCCACGCCACCGCGGTCGGCGCGAAGCTGCCCGGCGCGAACCGCTTGTAGGAGTTGACGTTCGGGGCGAGGAAGTAGGTCAGCTCGCGCAGCGCGGCGCGCTGACCGGCCCGGAAGTGGGGCGGTCTCGTATACACATAACCGCTCCCACGAGACACCTCC
>NZ_JBHYXZ010000015.1:49018-51643 GCF_042752395.1 Actinosynnema sp. NPDC059335
GGGGCGGCCCCCCCCCCCCCCGCCCACCACTGGTTTTTGTGGTCCTCGGGGCGGGAGAGCCCCAGCCACCCCGCGCGCCGGGCCCCCCCCCCCCCGGCCAGGAAGTGGTCCATGAGCTTCGACCGGCCGCTCCCCTCGGCGAACACCGGCTCGCCGTCGGCCGACCGCAGGCTCAGGTGGACGTGGCAGGAGCTGCCCTCGCGCTCGTTGTACTTGGCCATGAACGTGATCGCCTTGCCCTGCTGCGCCGCGATCTCCTTGGCCCCGGTCTTGTAGACGCTGTGGTTGTCGCAGGTCGCCAGCGCCTCGGTGTAGCGGAACGCGATCTCGTGCTGGCCGGGGTTGCACTCGCCCTTGGCCGACTCGACCACCAGGCCCGCGCCCGCCATGTGGTTGCGGATCGCGCGCAGCAGCGGCTCGATGCGGGCGGTGCCCAGCAGCGAGTAGTCCACGTTGTACTGGTTGGCCGGGGTGAGGTCGCGGTAGCCGCGGTTCCACGCGTCCTCGTAGGTGTTGTCGAAGACGATGAACTCCAGCTCGGTGCCGACGAACGCGCGCAGCCCGCGCTCGGCGAGCCGGTCGAGCTGGCGGCGGAGGATCTGCCGGGGCGAGGCCACGACGGGCGTGCCGTCCTCCCAGACCAGGTCGCACAGGACGAGCGCGGTGCCCTCGTGCCACGGCACGCGGCGCAGCGTGGACAGGTCCGGCTTCATCACGAAGTCGCCGTAGCCGCTGTCCCACGACGACATGGCGTAGCCGCCGACCGTGTTCATCTCCACGTCCACGGCCAGGAGGTAGTCGCAGCCCTCGGCGGCGTGCTGGAGGACTTCGTCCAGGAAGTAGCGCGCGGCGCAACGCTTGCCCTGGAGCCGGCCCTGCATGTCGACGACGGCCACCAGCACCGTGTCGATCTCCCCGGTGTCCACGAGCACGCGCAACTCCTCCACGGCGAGCATCCGCAGTACCTCCAAAGGTATGACAGCGAGCCATTGGACGCTTCATCCTGACACCTTCGAGTGAACGCCGCCACATCCCTTTCGGACGACTCTTCGGACAATCGCCTGTTGACACCGTCAGGTGACACACGCCACTCTCCGTGCAAAGGAGCGCGACTGACCCATTAGGGAGCGCAGATGGCCAAACACGTCGAGTACGAGAAGGTGGGCCACGACTACCTGGAGCACCGGCAGCTCAAGCGCGGCGCCGCGGGCTGGGTGCTGCTGGCCGGCCTCGGGGTCTCGTACGTCATCTCCGGCGACTTCGCCGGGTGGAACTTCGGGCTCGCCCAGGGCGGGTGGGGCGGGCTGCTGGTCGCGACGGTCCTGATGGGCGCCATGTACACGTGCATGGTGTTCGGCCTGGCGGAGCTGGCCGCCGCGCTGCCCGTGGCGGGGGCCGGGTACGGGTTCGCGCGCCGGGCGCTCGGACCGCTGGGCGGTTTCGCGACGGGCGTCGCGATCCTGGTCGAGTACGCGATCGCGCCCGCCGCGATCGTGGTGTTCATCGGTGACTACGTGCAGGCGCTCGGGCTGTTCGGGCTCACCAGCTCGTGGCCGGTGTACCTGGTCTGCTACGCGATCTTCGTCGGCGTGCACCTGTACGGGGTGGGCGAGGCGCTGCGGCTGATGTTCGTGATCACCGGTGTCGCGGTGGTCGCGCTGATCGCGTTCGTGGCCGGGATGGCGCCGAAGTTCGACTCCGCCAAGCTGTTCGACGTCGGCGACGGGAGCTTCCTGCCGTTCGGGTTCGCGGGCGCGCTGGGCGCGTTGGTGTACGCGATCTGGTTCTTCCTGGCGGTCGAGGGCGTGCCGCTCGCGGCGGAGGAGGCGCGCGACCCGAAGAGGGACATGCCGCGCGGGATCATCGGCGCGATGGTGGCGCTGCTGGTGTTCGCGGCAGCGATCCTGGTGTTCGCGCCCGGCGGCGCGGGCTCGGCGGCGTTGATGGCGTCGGGCAACCCGCTGCCCGAGGCGGTGCGCGCGGCCTACGGCGGCGACAACGCGCTGGCGCAGGTGGTGAACTACGTGGGCCTGGCCGGGTTGGTGGCGTCGTTCTTCTCGATCATCTTCGCGTACTCGCGGCAGCTGTTCGCGCTGTCGCGGGCCGGGTACCTGCCGCGGTGGCTGTCGAAGACCGGCAGGCGCAAGACGCCGTACCTCGCGCTGATCGTGCCCGGCACCGTCGGCTTCGCGCTCGCGGCGATCCTGGAGAGCGGGGCGACGCTGATCAACGTCGCGGTGTTCGGCGCGGCGCTGTCGTACGTGCTGATGATGGTGTCGCACATCGTGCTGCGCGTCCGCGAGCCCGAACTGGACCGTCCATACCGGACGCCGGGCGGCGTCGTGACCACCGGGGTGGCGCTGGTGCTCGCGGTGGCGGCGGTCGTGGCGACGTTCTTCGTGGACGAGCTGGCCGCCGGGATCACCGCGGGCATCGTCGTGGTGGCGTTGGCGTACTTCTGGTTCTACAGCCGCCACCACCTGGTGGCCGCCGCGCCGGAGGAGGAGTTCGCCGCCATCGCGCAGGCCGAGGAGGAGCTGAAGGACTGACCGGCGGCGCGGGGGGGGTGGGGGGGGGGTGCCCCACCCCCCTCCACACCGACACAAAAGAGGATAAACAAACAAC
>NZ_JBHYXZ010000015.1:51653-60707 GCF_042752395.1 Actinosynnema sp. NPDC059335
GTGTTTGTTTTTTTCTACCACACTGTATCTGTGTGTTGTGGGGGGGGTGTTTTTTTTTAACACCCCAGGGGTTTTTGCCCGCCGGGGGGGGGGGGGGGGGGGGGGGGGCGCCCCCCCCCCCCCCGTGACCACGTTCAACCGATCGTGTACAGCAAGTCTTTCCGTAGGCGGGAATCCCTTGACAACAAGGCTCCGTCTACGAGGAGGACAAGAGACATGAAGACGCAGGCGTTCACGGCCGGTGCGGCTCTCGCGGGTTTGCTGCTCACGTCCGCGCCGGCACTTGCCGCACCGACGTTCGAAGACCAGGTTTTGGCTCTGACGAACGGGGAACGGTCGGCGGCGGGCTGCCCGGCGCTCACCGCCAACGCCCAGCTCGCGGCCGCCGCCAAGCGGCACAGCGACGACATGGCGCGGACCGGCAACTTCTCGCATACCGGCTCGGACGGCAGCACAGCCGCCCAACGGGTCACCGATGCGGGGTATCACTTCCGGGCGATGGCCGAGAACATCGCCGCCGGCCAGGCGTCCGCCGAGGAGGTCGTGCGCGCGTGGATGAACAGCGAGGGCCACCGGGCCAACATCGTGAACTGCGAGCTGCGCGACCTGGGCGTCGCCCACGCCGTGGACGGCAACAACAAGGTCTACTGGACGCAGGACTTCGGCGCGGCGGGCTGACCGGCGTCACGGGCCGACCCGCACGGTCGAGACGACCTCGACGGTGCTGCCCTCGCCGAGCAGCTCGGCCCCGACCACCTTGGTCAACAAGCCCTCGACCTTCACCACGAGCCCCCGCCTCCCGGCGAACGCGGCCAGGTTCACCGGGGTGCCCTCGGTGAAGGTGACCTCCTTCAGGCCGGTCGCGCCGGCCAGCGGCGCGAGCGACCGCGCGTCCCGGGTGGAGGTGAGCTTCAACCGCTCCAGGCCGCGCAACCCGGACAGCGGTCGCAGGTCGAACACCGTGGTGTGCGACAGGTCGAGCGCGCCCAGCGCGCCCAGCGCGGCGAGCGGGCCGAGGTCGACCGTGCCGCACCGCCGCAGCGCCAGGGTCTCCAGGGTGGCCGCCCACCGCTCGACGGCGTGCACGTTCGCCGGCCGCACGTCCTCGAGCCGCAGGTCCCGGGGTTCCACCAGGAAGGCGAGCACGTCCAGCGAGTTGAGCCGGCGCGCGCCGGTGAGCTTCAGCACGTCGAGCCGCCACCGGCCGAGCCCGGCCAGCTCGGCCGCGTCCCACCCGCCGATCAGGTTCACGTGCCGCAGCCGCGGCGCCCGGCGCAGGCCGGCCAGACCGGTGATCTCCCCCGCCGTGACCCGGACGGCGTGCAGCGCGGGCAGCGCGCCGAGCGGCGCGACGTCCAGCCTGCCGGGGTGCACGACCCGCAGGTGCCTCAGCTCCGGTGTGCGCAGCGTGCCGAGGTCCGGCTCGTCGCGCAGGGTCAGCGTGAGGACCCGGACCTGAGGGGGCACGAAGTCGAGCGGACCGGGCGGCGCGGGGCACGACACCCGCTGCACGTGCTGGAGGTGGCGCAGCCCGCGCGCCATGGCGGGGTCGGTGAGGCTGACGGCCAGCACCGGCAGGTCGGCGAGCACCGTCGCGGCGTAGGTCTCGGGGTCGAACTTGCCCCACGCGGCGACCAGCTCCTGCTTCACCCGTTCCCGGGTGTCCCGCCCGTGCGCCGCCAGCAGCGGCAGCGCGTCGTCCAGCCCGGTCGCCGCGGCGGCGCGGACCGTCGCCGCCACCTCCACCTCGGTGCGCGGCCGGGCGGCGGCGAGGAGGTCGAGCACGAAGGCGCCCGCCGAGGCGAACGACTTGGCCGCCGTGACCGAGCGCGGGGGCAGCAGGCGGGCGACCCGGTCCTCGATGCGGCCGCGGAGGTCGGGGGTCAGCTCCGGCGCGGTCTCCAGGCACGCCACGGCGAGCAGGTGCAGGGCGACCCGGTGCCGCCGGGTCTCGTCGCCGCGGGTGAGGATCCGGTCGAGCAGTTCGTCGCGCCGCCCCCGGGAGGCGTGGCCGCAGGCCATCACCACGACCTCGTGCCACTGGTCGAGGTGGGCGTGGGCGACGAGCGTGCCGATGTCGTCCCCGTCGATCGCCGCGCCCGCGGCCAGGTACTCCTGGAAGGTGCGGTGCACGAAGTCCACCCGGCCCTCGACCGGCTCGCGCAGCAGGCCGCTGCGTTCGAGCAGGTGCCGGTAGACCTCCTCGGCGGACGCCCGGACCTCCGGCATCGACCGCAACCGCCGCTCGACCTGGCCGATCGCCCGGTCGACGGGCGCGTCGGTGAGGTCGTTGCGGATGAACCAGTAGGCCAGGTCGCCCAGGAGGATGACCTTGCGGGTCCGGGTCAGGCCCGGCAGCGGTTCGATGCGCCGTTCGGCGTCACGGCGTTCGAGCAGCATCTGCAACGCCGTGTCGTACAGCTCCATGCGGCTCTCCGGCAGGTGGCCTCGCCGGTCGCGGTGCAGGGCGCACAGCAACGCGCACAGCAGCGGGTACCCGGCGAGCTTGCGCAGGTGGTGCCGGGCGCGGAACCGGTCGAGCAGCCGCGCCTGGTAGCCCGCCAGCTCGTCCCGGGCCGGGTGGTCGGACAGCTGCGAGCGCATGGCGGCGTGCCAGCGCTCCACGAACACCCGGACGTCGGTCGCCGTCATGGGTTGCAGGGAGGCCACCACGAAGTCGTCGGCCGCCAGCCAGTTCGGGTCGACCGCGCCGGGGCGCGACGTCACGACGAACTTGGCCGCGGGGAAGGCGAGGATCAGCGAGCGCAGCCACTCCCGGGCCTCCTGGCGGCGGTGCGGCGCGAGTTCGTCCACGCCGTCGACCAGGACGAGCCCCCGCCCCGACCTCAGGTGCCGCTGCACCCAGCCGGGCGGCATCTCGTCGGCGATGTGGCGGCCGACCTCGTCCAGGAACCGGTCCGCCGACGGCAGGTCGCGGTCGGCGTAGCGGCGCAGCGGGATGAAGAACGGCACCGCGTCGTTCCAGTGGGTCAGCGGCTCGGCGAAGTCGCGCCGGGCCCCGCGGACCGCGATCCACTGGAGCAGGGTCGTCTTGCCCAGGCCCGCCTCGCCGCGGACGAACACGCGGTCGCCGGACGCCAGCAGCTCCTCCACCCGGCGGCCGGGCGTGAAGTAGTCCCCGGTCACGGCGTCGGCGGTGATGCTGAGGTAGGCGACCGACAGCGGGTAGCGGCGGCTGCCCTCCGACAGCGTCGCGCCGAACATCTCCACCTGGTCGAGGGTCCGGGCGACGAGCTGCCGGTAGTCGTAGGAGAAGTCGGTGGAGCTGCGCCGTTGCGGCAGGCGGGCCAGCACGTCCCGGATGCCGGTGACGATTTCGGTCTCGCGGCGCAGGATCTCGGTCAACGCGCTCGGGCCGAACGGCGGCAGCCGGCGGGCGATCTCGATCACGTACCCGGCGCACTCGCGCAGCAGCAGGCCGTAGAGCTGCGTGCCGTCCGCGGACAGCCCGTCGGTGGCGTCGGCGGCACGTCCGCGCAGGTGCCGGTCGAGGCGGCGGGCGTCGAGGTCGGCGGCGAACAGGTCGTCGTCGTCCAGCGCGGCCCGCTCGAACGTCTCGCGCACGGCCTCGATCGCGGCCAGTCGCTCGTGCTCCGGTAATCGGCGGTACTCGTGCTCCAGGATCGGCTGGACGCGTTCGATCACGGCATCGGTGAACTGGTCGCCCATCCGCCGCAGCCGGCGCTGGTCCAGCGCGCCGGTCAACTGCTTCTCCAGCAGGTCGACCCCGGTGCCGCCGACGGCGGCCGTGACGGACTTGTCACCCAGCCACAGCTTCAGCGCGCTGCGGACCACGGACGCGCCCAAGGGGATCAAAGCCATCTCGATGCCCATGCCGCACAGCTTCGCACCCACCGTCGCCGGCGGGTGCGAAGTCCCGTGCGGAGGTCAGCAGTAGATCGCGCTGAACAGGTCCACGACGGCGTCGCCCGGCACGTCGGCGGGCAGCGGGTTGTAGGACAGCGTGGCGCGGGTGCCGTCGTCCGCGCGGGTGGCGTACGTCCGGTAGCCGAGCAGCTCGCCGCCGTGCCCCCACACCGACCGGCCGCACGGCAGGTCGAACCGCTGCAACCCGAGGCCGTAGGCGAAGACGGTCCCGGTGTCCTCCCGGGTCTGCCGCATGGCGTCGAGCGAGGCCGCGCTGGTCAGCCTGCCGCTCAGCAGGGCGTCGAAGAACCGGTTGAGGTCGTCGGCGGTGGAGATCATCTCGCCGGCCGCCCAGTCCAGGGTCGGGTTCATCAGGGTGGCGTCGACCAGCGCGCCGTCCACTTCGGCGTAGCCGCGGGCGTGCGGGTGCGGCAGGCCGGGGTACCGGCCCGGCACGAGGGTGTGCCTCAGCCCGAGCGGGCGCAGGACGCGGGCGCGGACCTCGTCGCCGTAGGTCCGGCCGGTCACGCGTTCGACGACCATCCCGGCGACGATGTAGTTGGTGTTCGAGTAGCGCCACCCCTGGCCCGGGTCGAAGTGGGACGGCCGGGCGAACGCCACGTCGAGCAGGTCGCGGGGCCGGTACGTGCGGAAGCGGTCCGCGCCGCGCCACCGGTTGGTCGAGTAGCCGGCCTCGTGCGCGTAGTCGTACAGGCCGCTGGTGTGGTTGAGCACCTGGCGCACGGTGACCCGGTCGCCGTTGCGGCCCGCGGGCACGCCCGCCACGTACCGGTCCACGGGGTCGTCCAGCCCGACGCGGCCCTCGTCCACGAGCTGGAGGACGACGGTGGCGACGAAGGTCTTGGTGGCGCTGCCGATGCGGAAGTACCCGCCGACCGACGCCTCGCCGGCCGCGTCCGCGCGGGTGCCGGCGGGGGTCTCGGCGGTGAGCAGCGCGCCGGAGGCCCAGCCCTGCCCGACCCACCCGTCCATCGCGGGGAACGTGCCGCTGACGGCCAGCAGGACGCCGGCGATCGCAGTGTTGATCATCACGGGGACGACGCTAGGCGGCGGCGCGGCGGCGGCCCATGGGGAACGCCACCCGGTCCGCTGTGGAGAACCGCAGTCCGGGTGGCGCTACGCGGCCGTGCTGCCGTCGGGCTCGAGCCCTCGGCTCCACGCCCGCACGGCTTCACCGAACCGCCCTGCGCCACGATGCCCACGACGCGGTTGCGGATGAGGTCCACCGGACATGGCTACAGGTGGAGGTGGTGCCGCCGGCCGACGCCCCTGGCAGGATCGGGGCGTGAGTGACATTCAACGTGTTGGAGTGGTGGGATCGGGCCTGATGGGCTCCGGCATCGCCGAGGTCTGCGCGCGGGCCGGGCTGGACGTGCTGGTGGCCGAGGTCAGCCCGGACGCCACGGAGGCCGCGCGGGGGCGGATCGCCTCCTCGCTCGGCCGAGGGGTGCGCAGCGGCAAGCTGTCCGCCGAGGACCGCGACGCCGCACTGGAGCGCCTGCGGTTCACCACCGACCTCGCAGACTTCGCCGACCGGAACCTGGTCGTGGAAGCCGTCGCGGAGAACGAGCAGGTCAAGACCGAGGTGTTCGCGGCGCTGGACAAGGTCGTCGTGGACCCGGAGGCGATCTTCGCGTCGAACACCTCGTCGATCCCGATCATGAAGCTGGGCATGGCCACCGGCCGTCCCGAGCAGGTCATCGGCGTGCACTTCTTCAACCCCGTGCCGGTGCTGAAGCTGGTCGAGCTGGTGCCGTCGCTGCTGACCGGCGAGCGGACGAAGGCGCGGGCCGAGGAGTTCGTGACCGGGGTGCTGCACAAGGAGGTCATCCGGTCGCAGGACCGGGCCGGGTTCGTGGTCAACGCCCTGCTGATCCCCTACCTGCTGTCGGCGATCCGGATGCTGGAGTCCGGGTTCGCCAGCGCCGAGGACATCGACAACGGCATGGTGCTCGGCTGCGCGCACCCCATGGGTCCGCTGCGCCTGACCGACCTGATCGGACTGGACACCACCAAGGCGATCGCCGAGTCGATGTACGAGGAGTTCAAGGAGCCGCTGTACTCGCCGCCGCCGTTGCTGCTGCGCATGGTGGACGCGGGGCTGCTGGGCAAGAAGAGCGGGCGCGGGTTCCACAACTACGCGGCCTGACCGGGGTCGGAGCAGCGGGCGGGGCCGTCGACCGGGTGGTCGGCGGCCCCTTGCGCTTACCACACCGAGGGCGGGGCCGTCACGCCCGGAACGCGGCGAAAAATCGACGGACCGCGTCTCGAATGGCCGCGCGCAATAGCGGGCAAACGTCCGACGGTACCTCAGCGCGACGCGCGGGCAAAATGCCACGATCCGTCATCGCACACCGCCGGCCGATTAGTGCGAAAGACTGACGGCGCTCAGGTCAAGAGGCCGTTCGGAGCAGTCTTGATTACCGTCCCCGGTCACGCGACTACTGATCGACAGGACCTGTGACCTGGCTTTAGAGTGCCGTACGTCACGCTACGGCCGCCTGGTGGACAAGATTGCTTCGCCTAGCGTAACTTTCGACTCGCCCCCCACGAGGAGAACCCCGCCTTGGACCCTCAAAAAGTCTCCATTCGCGATTTCACGGGCCGTCAGCTCAGCGCCCTGCTGCACTCCCTGGGCATCACGCAAAACACCGTTAAACCCGTGGGATTGCTCGCGGACGCGCTCGGCCCCGGCGGTCTGCACCCCATTTCCACCAGGCCGGCCTGGCCCTCCGACGTGGCCGACGACCACACCCCGGTCGAGTTCTCCGCGGCCTTCGCCGCGGGCGAGGCCCCGACCGTCCGGACGATCGTCGAGACCACCGCGACCAGGCCGTCCAGGGCCGCCAACACCGCGGCGGCGCTCGCCGCGCTGGACCGGATGAAGCACCGGGAGAACCTCGACACCCGCCGTTTCGACGCGGTGCGGAACCTGTTCCTGCCGGACGACCCGGAACGGGACTTCACATTCTGGTATTCGTTGGTGTTCCGCCCGGACGCGACGCCCGAGGTCAAGGTTTACCTCAACCCGGAAGTGCGCGGAGAGGCAGCCGCCGAGGACGTGGTGCGGGAAGCGCTGGAGCGGACCGGTTTCGCCGCCGGTTTCCCGGTCCTGCGCGCCAACGCGGTGACCCGCCCCGGACTCGACAAGTATTCGTTCTTCGCGCTCGACCTCGTCGAACAACGACGGGCCCGGGTGAAGGTCTACATCTCCCACCACGCGGCGGATGTAACGGACGTCACTCGTGCGGCCAAAGCCGCGCGCGGAGTCGATGTGGACAGGGTGCCCGATTTCTGCCTGCTCACCGGCGGCAGCACCGGGACGTTCGACCGGCGACCCCTCATTTCCAGCTACACGTTCCTGGACGGCGACGCGGACGTGCCCAGCGGCTATTCCCTGTACGTGCCGATCCGCGACTACGTGACCGACGACGAAGAGGCACGTCGCCGCGTGCTCGCGGTGATGGACAAGTACGACCTCGACCCCACGCAGTTCGACAACGCGCTGCGCACGATCGCCCGACGTCCGCTGGACGAGGGCGTCGGGCTGATCGCGCACGTCTCGCTGCGCATGGGCAGGCCGCGTCCCGGCGTCACCGTCTACCTCTCGTCCGAGGCGTACGACATGGCCTCACCCCGTTCGATCAGCTTGGCAGGCTAGGAGTCACCGATGCCCACGATGGAGCCGTACCGCATCAAGGTCGTGGAGCCCATCCCGATCACCACCCGGGCGCACCGCGAGCGGGCGCTGGCCGCCGCCGGCTACAACCCGTTCAACCTCGCCGCGACCGACGTGACGATCGACCTGCTCAGCGACTCGGGCACCGGCGCCCTGTCGGCCGAGCAGCAGGCGGCGGGGATGCGCGGTGACGAGACCTACGCCGGTGCGCGCTCCTACTACCGCTTCCGCGACGTGGTGCGGGACCTGACCGGCTACCCGCACGCCTTCCCCGTCCACCAGGGGCGCGCGGCCGAGCGGATCCTGTTCACCGCGCTGCTCAAGCCGGGCCAGGTCAGCGTCAGCAACACGCACTTCGACACCACGCGCGCGAACGTCGAGATCCTCGGGGGCCAGGCCGTGGACCTGCCCTGCCAGGCCGCCAAGGACCTCGACGACGACGCGCCGTTCAAGGGCGACATCGACCTGGACGCGCTGGAGGCGATCCTGTCCGGCCCGCGGGACGTCGCCGTGGTGCTGATCACCATCACCAACAACGGTGGCGGCGGCCAGCCGGTGTCGATGGCGAACATCAAGGCGGCGGCGGAACTCGCCCGCCGTCACGGCGTGCCGTTCTTCCTGGACGCGGCGCGGTTCGCGGAGAACGCGTGGCTGGTGACCCAGCGGGAGCCCGGTTACGCCAACCACACCCCGCGCCAGGTCGCGGAGGAGGCGTTCCGCCTCGCCGACGGGTGCGTGGCGAGCCTGAAGAAGGACGCCATCGTCCACATGGGAGGGCTGCTCGCGATCCGCGACCCCGAGCTGGCCGCCAAGTGCGAGCTGCTGCTGATCGCGACCGAGGGCTTCCGCACCTACGGCGGCCTCTCCGGCCGCGACCTGGAGATGCTGGCGCAGGGCCTGCTGGAGGTCACCGACCCGGAGTACCTGCGGGCACGGGCCGACGCCACCGCGTACGTGGCCGACCTGGCGCAGGCCGCGGGCGTGGACAGCGTGCGGCCGACCGGGGTGCACGCGGTGTACCTCAACGCCGGTCGCCTGCTGCGCCACCTGCCGCCGCACCGGTTCCCGGGGTTCGCCCTGGCCACCGAGCTGTACCTGGCGGGCGGCATCCGGTGCGCCGAGCTGGGCTCGCTCTACCTGGGCGAGCTGGACGACGCGGGCGAGCTGGTCAAGCCCGCGCCGTACGAGCTGGTCCGGCTCGCCATCCCGCGCCGGGTCTACACGCAGAGCCACCTGGAGTACGTCGGCGAGACGCTGGCGGAGATCGCGAAGGACCCGGAACGGGTGCCGGGGTACCGGTTGACGCACGCGCCCGCGTTGTTGCGGCACTTCAACTGCCGGCTCGAACCGGTGGTGTAGGGCGTCGGACGCCAGATGGGGGGGGGGCGGTGACCGCGTCCCCCCCCCCGCGCGGGGGGGGGGGCGCGCCCGGCCGGGCCGCGGGCCGCCCCCGCCGCGCCGCCCCC
>NZ_JBHYXZ010000015.1:60717-90509 GCF_042752395.1 Actinosynnema sp. NPDC059335
TCTGTGGGTGGGTGGGGGGGTTGTTGGGGGGGTGGGGGTTTTACACTAACACCCCCCCCCCCCCTCTCGCGTCGGTGGGCCCGTCGCGCCGGGCCGCGGCGTCACGCCATCGCGTCGAGCCGGTCCATCGTGTGCTGGATCAGGCTCACCAGCACCGTCTTGGCCGACTCGCGGTCCCGCGCGTCGCACAGCACCAGCGGGATCGCGGCGTCCACGTCCAGCGCCCGCCGCACCTCCTCGACCTCGTAGCTGTGCGCGCCCTCGAAGCAGTTCACCGCGATGATGAACGGGATGCCGCGCCGCTCGAAGAAGTCGATCGACGGGAAGCTGCTGTCCAGCCGGCGCGTGTCGACCAGGATCACCGCGCCGATGGCGCCGTAGGCCAGCTCGTCCCACATGAACCAGAACCGGTTCTGGCCCGGGGTGCCGAACAGGTACAGCACCACCTCCGGGTTGATGGTGATGCGGCCGAAGTCGAGGGCGACCGTGGTCGTCTCCTTGGCCTCCAGGCCCATCACGTCGTCGACGCCGACCCCGGCCTCGGTCAGCAGCTCCTCGGTGTGCAGCGGCGGTATCTCGCTGACCGCGTTGACCATCGTCGTCTTCCCGGTGCCGAAGCCACCGGCGATGACGATCTTCACTGGGGTGGGGACGAGGAGTTCCCCACCCGGCCGCTCAGATTCCACGGACACCATCCAACACCGCCTGGAGCAGGTTCCGGTCCGGCACTTGCGGGACTCGGGAGGGGTCTCGGATCACGACGTCACCGCGTTGGATGAGATCGCTCAACAACACCTTGACGACGACGAGCGGCACGTCGAGGTACGCGGCGACCTCCGCCACGGACAGCGGCCGCCGGCACAGCTCCATGATCTCCATGTGCTCGACCGACAGCGCGTCCGGGTCCGACGGGGAGGGCATCGCGCGCACCTGCGTCACCAGGTGCAGCTCCGGCCGCAACGGGCGCGTCCGACCGCGCACCATCGCGTAGGGGCGGACCAGCGGGCCCGCGGCCTCGTCGTACCACCAGTCCTCGCGGCCGGCCATCAGGAAGACCTTCGCGCGGCGGGCAGGCTCGCGGCGGCCGTGCCGCGCGGCGCCGACGACAGGTACGTGCCGACGCGCTTGACGAGCATGTTCATCTCGTAGGCGATCATGCCCATGTCGGAGTCCTCTTCGCCCAGGACGGCCAGGCAGGCGCCGTGGCCGGCCGCGGTGACGAAGAGGTAGGCGTGCTCCATCTCGACGATGGTCTGCCGCACCGCGCCGCCGCCGAAGTGCCGTCCCGTGCCCCGGGCCAGGCTCTGGAACGCCGACGCCATGGCCGAGAGGTGGTCGGAGTCGTCCTTGGACAGCCCCGGCGAGCGCCCCAGCAGCAGACCGTCGGCCGAGAGGACCACCGCGTGCCGAGCTCCGACCACCCGGCTGACCAAGTCCTCCAACAACCAGTTCAGTTCGTTGTGCTGGCTGGTCATGTCGTTCATCGGGTTGCCTTTCCGGTTTCCAGTCGTCCGGCCACTGCTGATCAGGGTTCGAGGTCGTCGGCGGGTGTCCGCCTCGCGTCACGTGTACCCCGTTGGAACGCCGACAGGCCCTTGCGGACCTTCTCGGCGGACTGCTGGGAATCGACCTCGGGGAGCGGTTCGGGCGAAGGGTGGAAATCGTTGCGCACCAACTGCGGCGCCAGGTTCTGCTGACGGCGCCTGCGTGGCAGTTCGGGGCGGTCCGCGCCGGCGGCCGGCCCCGGGTCCTCCGCGGGCCACTCGGTGGTCCGCTTCCGCTGCGGCAACTCCAACTCGCCGCTGCGCTGCGACAGGTCCAGCCCGCCGCTCAGTCGTTCGACCTCTGGAAGGGGATGTTCGTTGGCCGCGGCCTCGGCCTGGGCCCAGAACCCCTCCAGGTCTCGGGAACTGTCGGGAAACCTGGCGTCTCGCACTGAGTCGTCGCCCTGCTCCGGGATGTCGTGGAAGGTGCGGCGCGGGAGCTGGCGCGTCTCGGCGGGCTCCGTCGCCGTGGTGGGGCCCGCGACGATCGCGGACGGGATCAGCACGAGCGCCAGCGTGCCGCCGTAGGGCGACTCGCGCAGCTCGACGTGGATGCCGCGGCGGGCGGCCAGCCGGGCGACCACGAACAGGCCCAGCCGCGACTCGCCGCGCAGGCGCATCGCGTCGAACTCGGGCGGGTCGGCCAGCATCGCGTTGTGCTGCTCGCGGTCCTCGGGGTTGATGCCCAGGCCGTGGTCCTCGATCTCGACCACGATGCCCTGCGGGACCTCGCTGGCGTGCACCTGCACCTGGGAGCGGGGCGAGGAGAACGCGGTGGCGTTGTCCACCAGCTCGGCGATCAGGTGGATGGTGTCCGCGACGGCCGCGCCCACCAGCGCGGTCTCGGGCACCGGGTTCACCTTCACGCGGACGTACTGCTCGGTCTCGGCCACCGCGGCGCGCAGCACGTCGAGCAGGCGCACCGGCTTGCGCCACTGCCTGCCCGGCTGCTCGCCCGCGAGGATGATCAGGTTCTCGGCGTTGCGGCGGGCGCGGGTGGCGAGGTGGTCGAGCTGGAACAGCGCGTCGAGCTGCTCGGGGTTCTCCTCCTCGCGCTCCAGCTTGTCGAGGATCTTGAGCTGGCGGTGCACCAGGCCCTGGTTGCGGTGCGCGATGTCGAGGAAGACCCGGTTCACGCCCTCGCGCGCCTGGCTCTCCTTGACCGCCGCCGCGACGGCGGTGTACTGGGCGGCGTTGAACGCGTCGGCCACCTGGCCGATCTCGTCGCTGCCGTAGTCCAGCGGCGGCACCTCGACCTCGACGTCCACGTGCTTGCCCTCGCGGAGCCGGTCGACGATGTCGGGCAGCCGTTCGTGGGCCAGGGTCAGCGAGTCCTTCTTCAACGCCGCGAGCCGCGTGATCAGGGCCCGGTTGACCAGGCGGTTCGACGTGCGGATCGCGATCAGGATGCCGATGATCACGGCGAGCAGCGCGACCAGGCTGCCGATCAGCACGGTGCGGAACTTGCTCTCGCCGCGGGCCATGGTGACGCCCACCGCGCCGGACGCCTGCTCGCTGACCAGCGCGGTCAGCTCGTCGGAGATCGGGCCGCTGATGTTCTGCCAGTCCTGCAGCGACCCGGCGTTGGACGGCTTCGAGCCGTTCTGGATCAGCCTGCCCTCGAACTCGACCAGCCGCTTCCACTGGTCGCCCTCGATCATGAACTGGTAGTGCTCGCGCACCTCGGGGCGGGCGTAGGGCGCGATCGAGTCGTAGGCCGAGTGGTACGCGCCGACCAGGTTCGCGAACTCGATGTGCTCCTCGGGCGTGAACTGCCCGGCGGCCAGGGCGCTCGACGCGAGCGACGTGGCGCGGGACATCCAGTCGGCCGCCTTGAAGTACTCGGTCGAGGTGATGGCGCCCTTCACGGACTCGTGGTCGGGCACCACGCGGGCCTGCACGCTGAACAGCGCGTCACCGGCGTCGAGGAGGCTGTTGTAGTAGGTGTAGATCTCGGTCTTGGAGGCGCGGCCCGCCTCGAGCGCGGAGCGGCGCTGCGGCAGCTGGTCCAGCAGCACGTTCAGCGCGTTGATCTTGTCGACGATCTCCTGCGGCGCCTGCGAGGCCAGCTCGTCGAACGCCGCGCGCATCTCGTCGACCGCCCGGTCGGTCTCGCCCTGCTGCACCTCCAGGTCGCTGGTGCCGCGGTCGGGCTGGCTGAGGGCGGTCATGCTCAGCTCGCGCTCCCGCTGGAGCGCGGCGAAGGTCTGGACCGCCGGGATCGAGGCGTCCTTCACGCCCGAGGCCACGGCACGGAGGTAGAAGCCGTCGAACAGGGTGTACGACGAGAACAGCGCCCACATGATGAGAAGGACGATGCTGGGGACGACGACGACGCCGGTGAGACGTGAACGGATCGTCTTGTAGTTCGTCTCCGTAGTGGTGCTCTTCTGCTTCACAGCGCTCCGCAGCCTCGTCCGTGGTGCCAGGTCAGGCGCAGCACTAGGAACACTGCCTCTTCATCACCTGATCGGCGACGGAACGGTAACACCTTAAGATCATTATTACGAAGAGACAGCGATCACTTGCGCGACGCGACGATGAGGTTACCCAGTCGAGTGATGCCCCGAACAGGGGGCCGATGTGAACTTCTCGGTACCGGCCCCCCGACTTTCACGGCTTCGGCACCGAAACCGCGTCGTACGTCGTCGTAGGGGTGGGCGGAGTGGTGAAGCGGGCGTTCGGCAGGTACAGCCGGCCGGCGAAGGACGCCACCGTGGTCGGCACGTCGAACCGCGGGTCGGTGATCTTGGTCACCAGCGTCCCGGCCGACCCGTCCCTGGCCAGCGCGAACACCGCGACCGTGTTGAGCCGGTTCTGCACGACGTAGAGCGTGCGGCCCTCGACCAGCAGCCCGTCGCCGTTGGTCAACACCTCGCCGCCCAGGTCGACGCGGGTGGTGCGGCCGGAGTCGGGATCGACTTCGTGCAGCGCGCCGGTGTTGCTCTGGACGATCAACAGGGCTTTGCCGTCGGGCGTCTCCGCGATGCCGTTCGCGTTGTTCACGCCCGGCGTCAACACGAAGTCGCCGGTCAGCGGAATCGCGGTGTGCGAGTCCGGCAACGCGCCGTGCCGGCCGAACGCGACGCGATACAGCACCGCCTTGCGCGAGTCGGTGAAGTAGGCGGCGTCGTCGGTGATCACGACGTCGTTGACGAAAGTGTCCGAGTCGCCCGAGAACCGGTAGGACTTGAGCACCGCTCCCGTCCGGGCGTCGACCACCCGCCCGTCCCCACCCGCGCCGCCCGCGACGAACAGCCTCTTGCGCCGGTCCACCTTCAACCCGACCGACGCGGTCCCGGGCCCCTGGCTGAACACCTCGCCGCGACCCGTGCGGAGGTCGACGCGGAACAGGTCGCCGTCCGCCCGCGACCCGAAGTAGGCGACCGGCGCCGAGCCGATGGCGATCCCCTCGGGCAGGAAGCCGTCGGGCAGCGGGAACCGCGCGGGGAACGGGTGCGCTTGCGCGGCGGCGGCGGGCGCGGCGGTGACGAGGGAGACCCCCAGCACCACGGCGGCCAGCGCACCGAGTGTGCGAGACATGACCACATCCTCCTTCGCTCGTGAGCGTGCGCTCCTGAGACGTCCGGAGTGTTCCGCAGCGATCACCGCGCGGTGAAGCACCCACAGGGAACCGACAGGATCGACGCCGAAGTGCACCGCCCCGACGCTCCCCGCCTGGACGACCGGACCGTAGGCCGTACCGGACACCACGTTCTCGCTGCTGCGCCTCACAGCTCCCCCTCCTGCACTCCGCGTGACTCGAGTGCCACAGAAATGGCATGGGCCGTCGGGGGATCGTCGGGTGGACTCGTGGCACCGTTTGGCCGGCCACGGGCCGGAACGGGTCGGGGCGCGGAAGATCGAGCGCTCGCCGGCGGGTCGGACACCCACGGCGGTAAGGCGTGCGGCTCATCCACACCCATGGCCAGGTGGTCGTCCCATGACGCGGGCGCTGGACCGTTCGCCCCTGCGGCTCGGGTCCTGGTGTACCGGGCCGCGCCGCTGATCGACCCCGCTCGGCCTTCGCCCGACGTGGCCACGCCCGTGCCCGGGTTGGCCGAGGCGTTCAGTTCCCGCCCGGGGGCGGCGGCCGCCGTCCTCCGTCGCACCATGTACGACCTCTTGCGCCTGCCCGAGCCGGCCCACCCCGTGTCCACGTCGCCGGTCGCGGCCGTCCACATCGCGCAACGCGGGCTCGAAGACAGGGGTCGGTTTCGGATAACGAACAGATAACGGTCAGGTCGCGGACCGGGTGCGGTACGTATGCCACTGTGTCCACCGCCCGCCGGCGGTCGGGGTTCAACGCACATGCGCGTACCTACGACGAGGTGACACATCCATGACGCGAAACCAGGGGCGGCACCGGTTTTCACGGCGCACGAAGTTGACCGCGGGCGTGACCGGGTTGGCGCTCACGATCGGGTTGGCGGTCGCGATCAGCACCACCGGCGACCAGGGCACCGCCCAGGCCGACGGGGCCGACATCTCCCTGTTCGTCGACATCACGAAGCAGCAGCGCAACGTGCGCACACCCCAGCCCCGGCGCGGGGCGAGCACCGGGACGTTCACCGTCGACTGCGGCCGCAACGAGAACGGGCACTTCAACCCGGACAACTTCATCGCGCAGCCCGGTGTCCGCAACGGCGCGCAGCACCTGCACGACTACGTCGGCAACGTGTCGACCGACGCCGACTCGACCGACGAGAGCCTGCTCGAAGCCGACACCACCTGCAAGAACGGCGACAAGTCGGCCTACTTCTGGCCCGTGGTGCGGATCGACCGCGAGGGCGAGGACGAGGAGCCCGGCCGGCCGGGCGACGCCGAGGTCGAGTGCCCGGACGTGAAGCGGAAGCTGCGCGCCGTGCCGCGCCAGGCCAAGGCGGAGGTGGACCGCAACCTCCAGGCGATGAAGGACCAGATCGCGGAGGCGAACCGGAAGCTGAAGGCCGCCGCGAACGTGGACGACCCCGCTTTCGTCAACAACGCCGTGCTGGGGCCGTTGCGGGACAAGAGGACGGCGGCGATCGACCGCATCGTGCAGGCCATCGACCGGGTCGCGCAACGCCCCCGCGGGCTCAAGAGGCTCGCGCCGTGCACCGTGAAGGACGGCGACGCCAACGACGCCAAGGTGGCCGAGGCGGCCCGCGAGGCCGAGCCCGACGCGCCGGGGAAGGGCGACGGCAAGACCCCCAGCGACGAGAACGAGTTGCCCGGCAACGAGGGCGAGATCCAGCGCCCCGAGGTCGTGGACATCACCTTCCGCGGCAGCCCCGTCGGCAAGGTGCAGCCGATGCCGCAGTTCCTGCGCGTGCTGTACGGCGACGCGAAGGTCTCCACCAACGGCCCGAAGAACGCCCGCAAGTCGTGGACGTGCACCGGGTTCGAGGACAAGGTGCTGATCGACAAGTACCCGATCTGCCCGGGGGGCAGCAAGGTCAAGCGCATCCACGACTTCCCGAGCTGCTGGGACGGCCGCAACACCGACAGCGCCAACCACCGCGACCACATCGTCTACCCGGACGCCGACGGCCAGTGCCCGCGCGGGTTCACGGCCGTGCCGCAGCTGCGGATCAGCCTGACCTACGACATCCCCCGGGACGTGCAGGTCGCCGGGCAGTACGCGGTCGACGCCTTCCCGCAGGAGGAGCACAACCCGCTCTCCGACCACGACGACTTCGCGAACGTCATGTCCGGGGAGATCATGGACCGCCTGGTGCGCTGCGTGAACTCCGGCCGCCGGTGCCAGGAGTGACGACCTCGACTTCCTCGCCCACCGCGGGACCTCCCGGTCGCCCACCTCGCCGTGGCGACCGCCGCGGGGGACCCACGCCCCGCGGCCGCGGGTGAGGTGAGGAGGACGCCATCCCCGGCCCGCGCGGCGGCGGGTCGGGGATGGCCCGCACATCCACCGGGCGGCCGGGTCGTCAGCCGGCTTGGAGCGCCAGGTACAGGTTCACCCGTTCGGTGAACTCCGACAGGTCCACGCCCAGCAGGTCCTCGGCCCGGCCCACCCGGTACCGCAGCGTGTTCACGTGGACGTGCAGCCGCGCGGCGGCGGCGGTCCAGGAGCCGGAGCAGTCGAGGAACACCCGCAGCGTCCCCACCAGGTCCGAGCCGTGCTCGGCGTCGTAGTCCAGCACCGGCCCGAGCAGCCGCCGGCGCAGCGAACGGCGCAGGTCGTCCGGCACCCCGGCGAGCAGGAGCTGGTGCAGGGCGATCTCCTCCCCCGCCACCACGCACGTCCGCCCGGTCCGCCGCTCGCCCAGCCGCCGGGCGTGGGACGCCTCCTGCGCCGCGCCGCGCAGCCCGGTGTGCCCGACCGGCGACGACAGGCCGACCAGCAGCCGGGCCAAGCGCAGCCCCGGTTCCAGGGTCCGCACCGCCGGCCGGAGCCCTTCGGTCCACGGCCCGGACGGCGCGAGCGCGTACACCTCCTCGTCCACGGCGGCCACCAGGAACGCCGGCGCGACCGCCGCCAGCACCTCCTCCACCAGCGCCGCGGCCTGCTCGACCCGCCCGCCCGGCGCCGAGGCGGCGAGCACCCGCAGCGGCACGTCCGGATCCCACCCGACGGCCGAGATCCGGGCGGCGACGTCACCGCCCGCGAGCACCTCCCGCAGCAGCGGCCCGGCCGCGCGGTTCTCGATCTCGCGCCCCTGCACGACCCGCGCCCGCTCCACGCCGACCAGGCTGGCCAGCTCGACGGCCAGTTCGTCCCGCGTCCGGTCGCCCTCGACCACGAGGATCCACGACGTCAGCCGCGAGCCGCCCCGCACGGACACCGGCAGCAGCGTCGTGCCCCGCACCGCGACGGGCAGCCGGTCGGCCACCAGGAACTCCCGCACCAGCGCCGCCGCGCCGGGCAGCTCCGGCCCGGCGACCACGTGACCGGTGCACGACAGCACCCGGCACGGCGCGCCCAGCTCCGCCGCGCCGGCCGCGACCAGCTCGGACAGCCCGCCGCCCTCGGCGACCACGGTCAGCAGCCGCCGGTGCCGGCCGAGCAGCGCGCCCGCGTCGGCCGCCCGCTCGGCGGCCAGCTCCAGCACCACGCGCTCGGTGATGGCCGCGAACGACAGGTCGACCGGCACCTCCAGCAGCGGCACCCCGTGCCGCTCGCACGCCTCGACCAGCGCCCCGGGCAGCTCGCCGGCGTCGGGCGGGCTGACGGCCAGCGCGGCGACCCCCGCCGCGGCCAGGGCGGCGACGAACCGCTCGCAATCGGCCGCCGCGCGATACCACAGCAACCCGGAAAGCACCAGCTCACCGCCGGAGAGGTAACGCGCCGGATCCGGCAGCTCCGTGCCGTAGAGCCTGGTCACGGGCCTGTCGAGGAATTCCGCGCCGACAACGGTCCGCAGTCGCAGCTCCGGCATCCCGAGCAGACTCCGAACCCGCACCGCGCGCACCCCCTCCCCGTCATCCCGGCGGTTTACCATCGTCCGACGGTTTTTGTAGGAAAGCACGAATCCCCCGCCACGAGCGGACCGGGATTCAGTGGGCCGTCGCCGTAGCCGACGACCCCACGACGTCTGTGTACTGACTCCCGCACCGGCACCGCACCACCGAGGTGGCTGATGGACTTCCTCCGTCCCGAGACGCTGGCCGAGGCGCTGGCCCTCAAGGCGCAGCGACCGGACGCCGTGCCCATCGCCGGTGGCACGGACGTGATGGTGGAGCTGAACTTCGACCACCGCCGGCCGCCCGCGCTGCTGGACCTGACCCGGATCGCCGAACTCCGGTCGTGGGACCACGACGGCGACGCGGTGCGCCTCGGCGCGGGCGTCCCGTACACGCGGATCATCGAGGAGCTGGGCGACCGCCTGCCCGGGTTGGCCATGGCCTCCCGCACGGTCGGGTCGCCGCAGATCCGCAACCGCGGCACGGTCGGCGGCAACCTGGGCGCGGCCTCGCCCGCCGGGGACGCGCACCCCGTGCTGCTCGCCGTGGGCGCCACCGTGGAGGTGGCGTCCACCAGGGGCACCCGGCACATCCCCGCCACCGACTTCTACCTCAGCGTGAAGCGCAACGCGCTGGAGCCGGACGAGCTGATCACGGCGGTCCGGGTGCCGGTCACCCGCGCGCCGCAGCAGTTCTCCAAGGTCGGCACGCGCAACGCGATGGTGATCGCGGTGTGCTCGTTCGCCGTCGCCCTGCACCCGGCGGACCGGCGGGTCGGCGCGGCGGTCGGCAGTGCCGCGCCCACGCCGCGCCGGGCGTCGGCGGCCGAGGAGTTCCTGGCCGCCGAGCTGACCGACACCGACCGCTGGACGTCGCCGAAGCCCCTGCCGGACTCGGTGACGCGGCGGTTCGGTGAGCTGGTGGCGCAGGCCGCGAGCCCCATCGACGACGTGCGCGGCTCGGCCGCGTACCGCGGGCACGCGCTCGCCGTGCTCGCCCGCCGGGCGCTGGGCTGGGCCTGGCACGACTACACCGAGGAGGTGGCCCGACCGTGCGGGTGAACGTGACGGTGAACGGCGAGCCGAGGCAGGCCGATGACGTGTGGGAGGGCGAGAGCCTGCTGTACGTGCTGCGCGAACGGCTCGGCCTGCCGGGCTCGAAGAACGCGTGCGAGCAGGGCGAGTGCGGCTCGTGCACGGTCTACCTGGACGGCACGCCGGTGTGCGCCTGCCTGGTGGCCGCGGGCCAGGCGGAGGGCCGCGAGGTGCGGACGGTCGAGGGGTTGGCCGACGGCGACCGGCTCGACCCCGTCCAGGAGGCGTTCGTGGAGGCGGGCGCGGTGCAGTGCGGGTTCTGCACGCCCGGTCTCGTGGTCGCCGCGCACGACCTGCTCGGCCGGGTGCC
This sequence comes from Actinosynnema sp. NPDC059335, assembly GCF_042752395.1. Lineage (NCBI taxonomy): Bacteria > Bacillati > Actinomycetota > Actinomycetes > Pseudonocardiales > Pseudonocardiaceae > Actinosynnema > Actinosynnema sp. NPDC059335. Next base: position 71,070 of record NZ_JBHYXZ010000015.1, read on the forward strand.
GAGGCCGAGCGACCCCGAGATCCGGGAGGCGCTGGCCGGGAACCTGTGCCGCTGCACGGGTTACGAGAAGATCCTGGACGCGGTCCGCCTCGCCGCCGCCCGCCGGGCCGACGCCGGGGGCGGGTCCGGATGACGCCGACCATCCTCGACGGCGTCGCGGTCGCCGCCGTGGACGCCGCGGGCACCGAGCACGCGGTCGGCCACGTCGTCATCGAGGACGGCCGGATCACCACCGTGGGGCCGGGCCAGGCGCCCCGGCCGACCGGGCCGCACACCTGGGTCGACGGCAGCGGCTGCCTGGTCACGCCGGGCCTGGTCAACACCCACCACCACCTCTACCAGTGGGCCACCCGCGGCCTCGCCCAGGACGCCACGCTGTTCGAGTGGCTGACCACGCTCTACCCGGTGTGGCGCGGCCTGGACGCCGGGATCACGCACGCCGCGGCCTCCGCCGGGCTGGCGAAGCTCGCGACCACCGGCTGCACGACGGCCGCCGACCACCACTACGTCTTCCCCCGTGAGGGCGGCGACCAGTTCGCGGCCCTGGTCGAGGCGGGCCGGCGCGTCGGCGTGCGGCTGCACGCCGTGCGCGGCTCGATGGACCGCGGCCGGTCGCACGGCGGCCTGCCGCCGGACAACCTGGTCGAGGACACCGAGGCCGCGCTGATCGCCACCGAGCAGGCGGTCAACGACCACCACGACACGTCCCCGGACGCGCTGGTCCGGGTGGCCGTCGGCCCGTGCTCGCCGTTCTCGGTCAGCGCCGAGCTGATGGTCGGCGCGGCGGAGCTGGCCCGCGCCAAGGGCGTGCGGCTGCACACCCACCTCGCCGAGACCGTGGACGAGGAGGAGCAGTGCCTGGCCGAGTACGGCTGCACGCCCACCGAGTACGCCGAACGCCTCGGCTGGCTCGGTGACGACGTGTGGTTGGCGCACACCGTCCACCTGTCGCCCGAAGCGGTGAAGCGGGTGGGCGCGACCGGCACCGGCAGCGCCCACTGCCCCACGTCCAACGGCCGGCTGGGCACCGGCATCGCCCCGGTCCGCGACCTGCTCGACGCGGGCGCGCCGGTGGGCCTCGGCGTGGACGGGGCGGCGTCCAACGAGGCCGGCGGGCTGGTCGAGGAGCTGCACCAGGCGTTGCTGCAGGCCCGGCAGCGCGGCGGGCCCCGGGCGTTGACCGCGCGGGAAGCGTTGTGGCTGGGCACGATGGGCGGCGCGCGGTGCCTGGGCCGGGAGGCCGAGATCGGCTCGATCGAGCCGGGCAAGCTCGCCGACCTCGCGGTGTGGCGGCTCGACGGGCTGGACCACGCGGGCATCGAGGACCCGGTGGCCGCCCTCGTGCTCGGGCCGCGGCCCCGGCTGAAGCTGCTGCTGGTGGGCGGCCGGACCGTGGTGGAGGACGGCGAGCTGCGCACCGCCTCCGAGACCGACCTCGCGCGCGACCTGCGGGCCGCCGCCGAGCGACTGAAGGGGACGCGATGAGCCTCACCCCCGCCGAACTGACCTCCGCCGTGGCCGGCGGCATCGGCTCCAGCCCGCAGCGGCCGGACGGGAACCTCAAGGTGCGCGGCGAGTTCGCCTACGCCTCGGACCTGTGGCACGAGGACATGATCTGGGGCGCGACCCTGCGCAGCCCGCACCCGTACGCGCGGATCGCGTCCGTCGACATCACCGAGGCGTTGAAGGTCCCCGGCGTGCACGCCGTGCTCACGCACCGGGACGTGCCGGGGGTCAACCGGTACGGCCTGGAGCACAAGGACCAGCCGGTGCTCGCCGAGGACGTCGTGCGCTACCAGGGCGAGCCGGTCGCCCTGGTCGGCGCGGACCACCCGGAGACGGCGCGGCGCGCGATGGCGCGCATCAAGGTCGAGTACGAGGTGCTCACCCCGGTCGTGGACATGGAGACCGCGGTCGACGACACGCCGCTGCACCCCGGCGGCAACCTGGTGCGGCACGTGCCCGTGCGGCGGGGCGACCAGGACGCGCGGGCCGAGGTCGTGGTCACCGGCCGGTACGAGGTCGGCATGCAGGACCAGGCGTTCCTCGGGCCCGAGTCGGGGCTGGCCGTGCCCGCCGAGGACGGCGGCGTGGACCTCTACATCGCCACCCAGTGGCTGCACGTGGACCAGGGCCAGGTCGCGGCGGCCCTCGGGCTGCCCCTGGAGCGGGTGCGGCTCACGCTGTCCGGCGTCGGCGGCGCGTTCGGCGGGCGCGAGGACCTGTCGATGCAGGTGCACGCGTGCCTGCTGGCGCTGCACACCGGCAAGCCCACCAAGATGGTCTACAACCGCGAGGAGTCGTTCTACGGGCACGTGCACCGGCACCCGGCGGTGCTGTACTACGAGCACGGCGCGGACCGCACCGGCAAGCTCGTGTACGTCAAGGCGCGGATCTTCCTCGACGGCGGCGCGTACGCCTCCAGCACCCCGGCGGTGGTCGCGAACGCGGCCACGCTCGGCATCGGCCCGTACGACGTGGACAACGTGACCGTCGACTGCTGGGGCGTCTACACCAACAACCCGCCGTGCGGCGCGATGCGCGGGTTCGGCGCGGTGCAGGCCGGGTTCGCCTACGAGTCGCAGATGGACAAGCTCGCCGAGGCGCTGGGCATGGACCCGGTGGACGTGCGGATCGCCAACGCGATGAGCGAGGGCTCGGTCATGCCGACCGGGCAGGTGGTCGACTCGGCCGCGCCGGTCGCCGAGCTGCTGAAGCTGGTGCGGGACAAGCCGATGCCGCCGCCCGCCGGGTCGGACCTGCGCGACCTGCCCGGCGGTGTCTCGAACACCACGCACGGCGAGGGCGTGGTGCGCGGCGTGGGGTACGCCGTGGGGATCAAGAACATCTGCTTCTCCGAGGGCTACGACGACTACTCCACCGCGCGGGTGCGGTTGCAGGTGATCAACGGTGAGCCGGCCGCGCTGGCGCACACCGCCGCCGTCGAGGTCGGCCAGGGCCTGGTGACCGTCATGCAGCAGATCGTGCGCACCGAGCTGGGTGTGGAGCGGGTGACGATCCTGCCCATGGACACCTCCATCGGCAACGGCGGCTCCACCTCGGCGTCCCGCCAGACCTACGTGACCGGTGGCGCGGTGAAGGCCGCGTGCGCGGCCGTGCGGGAGAAGCTGGTCAAGCTCGCCGGCGGCCGTGACCTGTCCACTGTGGACCTGGCCGCGCTGCTGGGCGACGAGGTGGTCGACGAGACGGTGGAGTGGCGGCACCGCGCCACCGAGCCGGTCGACCCGGTGACGGGGCAGGGCAACGCGCACGTGCAGTACGGGTTCGCCGCGCACCGCGCCGTGGTGGACGTGGACGTGGAGCTGGGCCTGGTGAAGGTGGTCGAGCTGGACTGCGCGCAGGACGTCGGCAAGGCGATCAACCCGCAGGCCGTGCTGGGGCAGATCCAGGGCGGGTCGGCGCAGGGCCTCGGCCTCGCGGTGATGGAGGAGATCCAGGTCGAGGGCGGTCGGGTGCGCAACCCGTCGTTCACCGACTACCTCATCCCGACCGTGCTCGACATGCCCCCGATGAGCATCGACGTGCTGGAGCTGGCCGACCCGAACGCCCCGTACGGGGTGCGCGGCGTCGGCGAGCCGCCCACGATCTCGTCCACGCCGGCGATCGTCGCGGCCATCCGCGCCGCCACCGGCCTCGCCCTGACCCGGGTGCCCGTGCGCCCCGAGCACATCACCGGCGTCTGATCCCCCGCACCGAGGAGAACCCATGACCACGTCCGTGTCGCCCGACCACGCCTGGCTGCGCGCGTCGATCGACCTCGCCACCCGCAACGTCGCCGAGGGCGGCGGCCCGTTCGGCGCGGTGGTCGTCCGGGCGGGCGAGGTGATCGCGACCGGCACGAACCAGGTCACGCCGACGCTCGACCCGACCGCGCACGCCGAGGTGGTCGCCATCCGCGCGGCCTGCCGGGCGCTCGGCGACTTCCGGCTCACCGGGTGCGTGCTGGTGTCGTCGTGCGAGCCGTGCCCGCTGTGCCTGTCCGCCGCGCTGTGGGCGCGGGTGGACCGGGTCGTCTACGCCGCCGACCGGCACGACGCGGCGGCGGCCGGGTTCGACGACCGGGAGTTCCACGACCTGTTCGGCCGGCCGCGGGAGACGTGGAGCCTGCCGGTGCACCACGTGCCGACGGGCGAGGACACCGCGCCGTTCAGCGCCTGGCTGGCGCACGCGGACCGGGTGGACTACTAGGTCGTGCGCGGCGTGCCGGTGGACCGGCGGCGCCAGTCCCGGATGCCGGGGAGCTGCCGGAAGCCGGCCGACCGGTAGGTGGCGACCGCGCCCGCGTTGGCGCTCGGGGTGCAGACGACCGCGCTGGACGCGCCCATCTCCCGCAGCGCGGCCGCCGCGGCGAGGGTGATCGCCCGGCCGTGGCCGCGGCTGCGGTGGTCCCGGTGCACGCCCATCGGTTCCAGCAGGCCGGGCCGGCCCGGACCGGCCGACCACACCGTCACCGCCGCGACCGCCTCGCCCCGGTCGTGGGCGACCAGGCACCGGGCGTCGGCGTAGGCCGGCCCGGCGGCCATCGCGCGCCACGCCTCGTCGGTGAACGTGGACCGGTCGAACGCCGCCCGCTGCACGGCGGTCCGCACGTGCGCCCGGTCCGGTCCGACGACCTCGATGCGCACGCCCGGTTCCGGCACCGGGTCGGACAGGTCGCGGATCAGCGGCGTCCACGGCTCGTCGGCGGTCCAGCCCGCGTCGGGCAGCAGGTCGTGGAGCAGCGCGTCCGCCGGGGCGTCGAGGCCGGCCGTGCCCTCGGGCAGGAGGCCGCGTGACGGCTCGGTGGCGTCCTCGACCAGCCGCCGGGCCAGCTCCTCGTCGCGCCGGACGTCCGGGGCGGTCGTCAGCCGGAGCAGGCCGGGGCCGTCCAGGAGGCCGACGGCGACGACCCTCCCGTCCCGGCTCCACGTCCGGACCGCCGCGGCCGTCGCGTCCGCGCCGAACCGCCGGAACCAACCCAGGTCACCGGGGTGCAGCTGCATCGGCGCGCCGTCGTGCTGCCACTCGCGCAGCACGGCGACCGCCTCGTCCGGGTCGTGGACCGCCGGCTCGCGCAACACGATCGCCATCCGCCGATCACACACCGCGGCGGCGGTCCGCCGCACCCGATTTTCGGTCCGGGGTCACGCCCGAGCGTTGAATTCAAGGGTCCTGAACGTACGACTCACGGGTCCTGAACGTAGGACACGCGCGTTCTGAACGTAGGACACGCGCGGGGTCAGGGGATGGTGATGGCCTTCATGCGTTCGATCTCGTCGGTCTGGGAGGCGACCACGTCGTTGGCCATGTCCTCGACCCGCACGTCGGTGCCCGAGGACAGCAGCTCGACCGCCATGCTGATCGCGCCCTCGTGGTGGGCGATCATCAGCCGCAGGAACAGCCGGTCGAAGTCCGAGCCGGTGGCCGCGCGCAGCTCGGCCAGCTGCTGCTCGGTCGCCATGCCGGGCATCGAGTCGTGGTCCACCTCGGGCAGGTCGGCGCTGTGGCCGTGCGCGGGCGCGTTCTCCGCGTACTGCCGCTGCCACTGCTCCATGGCGGCGATCTCCGGGCCCTGCGTGTCGTGGATCCGCGACGCCAGCCCGCGCACCGTCTCGTTTCGCGCCCGCTCCGGGGCGAGCGCGGTCATCTCCAGCGCCTGCCGGTGGTGCACGATCATCCGGGCGACGTAGGTCAGGTCCGCCTGGCTCGGCGCGACCCAGCGGTCCGTGCCGAAGTCCTCCGGCGCAAGGGTTTGCGCTTGCTCACCCGGCCCCTGTGGCGCGATGATCGGGGGCTGGTCGACCGATTGCGACGTGCAGCCCGCGAGGACGGCCACCAGCACCGCGACGAACACCATTCGCATCCCGCTACCCCCTAGCCCTCCGGTCGGCCGCCAACGTACCCGGCGACCCCACATGTCGGAAGTGCGGAAAATTCCCGACGAATGGGTCTGGTCCTTAGCGTTGCGAACGGGTGATACTGCGGGCCCTGCACTTGGGTTGGAAGGGGAACCTGAAGTGGATGTACGCGATTCGACCCGCCGGCGCAGAACGCCGGCCGCGGTCCTGGGAGCGTTCGCGCTGAGCCTGTCGGTCGTGGCCTGGGCGCCCCAGGCGACCGCGGCCCCGGACGACGCCGACCTGGCCGGACTGTCCGAGACCCAACTGTCGAGCCAGGAGCAGCCGGCCGCCGGCATCCCCGGCGTCGACGAGATCCGCAACAGCCGCAACGTCAAGCACCTGGCGAACCTGCCGAAGCCCGCGCCGTTCGGCGCCGGCTCGACGTGGACCGACCTGGCGTTCCAGGACGGTTACGCGTTCGACGGCAACTACGACGGCTTCGTCATCTACGACGTGCGCAACCCGCGCAAGCCGTCCATCGTGAGCACGGTCTGGTGCCCCGGCTCGCAGAACGACATCTCGGTCAAGGACAACCTGCTCTTCCTGTCCACCGACTCGTCCCGCAGCGACAACTCCTGTGCCAGCACGCCGCTCTCCGCGACCAACAAGGACGCGTGGGAGGGCATCAAGATCTTCGACATCAGCGACAAGAAGAACCCGAAGTACGTCGCCGCGGTCGAGACCAAGTGCGGTTCCCACACCCACACGATGGTGCCGGACAAGCGGGGCAAGGACGTCTACCTGTACGTTTCGTCGTACGGGCCGAACGCCTCCTTCCCCGACTGCCAGCCACCGCACGACCTGATCTCCATCGTGAAGGTGCCGCTGAAGAACCCGGCGGCGGCCTCGCTGCTGTCCGAGACGGTGCTGTTCCCGGACGGCGGCAACCCCGGTCGTGACGGCACGATCGAGGAGGGCTACGTCCGCGCCACCTCCGGTTGCCACGACATCACCGTGTACCCGGCCAAGGACCTCGCGGCCGGCGCCTGCATGGGCGACGGCGTGCTGTGGGACATCTCCGACCGCGAGCGGCCCCGCGAGATCAGCCGCGTGCAGGACGACGTGAACTTCGCGTTCTGGCACTCGGCCACCTTCAACAACGAGGGCACCAAGGTCGTCTTCACCGACGAGCTGGGTGGCGGCGGCGCGCCGACGTGCAACGAGACGATCGCCAAGACGCGCGGCGCGGACGGCATCTACGACATCACCGGCCGCGGCGACAAGCGCAAGCTGGAGTTCCGCTCGTACTACAAGATCTCCCGGATCCAGGGCGAGACCGAGAACTGCGTGGCGCACAACGGTTCGCTGATCCCGGTGCAGGGCCGCGACATCATGGTGCAGGCGTGGTACCAGGGCGGCATCTCGATCTGGGACTTCACCGACTCCCGCAACCCCAAGGAGATCGGCTGGTTCGAGCGCGGTCCGCTGCCCAACGGCGCCGGCGGCGGCTCGTGGTCCGCGTACTACTACAACGGCTACATCTTCTCGTCCGACATGGCCAAGGGCCTCGACGTGCTCGACATCCGCGACCCGCGGACGGCGACGGCGAAGCTCGTCCGCGTCGGCGAGCTGAACGTCCAGACGCAGGGCTCGTACCGGGACCTGTTCCCGCGCTAGCCCGAACGGCCTGACCACGTCCGGACCCGGAGGGGCCCGTCGCACCCGCGGCGGGCCCCTCCACCCGTTCCGACCAACGCCAACATTGCATATTTCCCCCGGGTTCACCGGAATAGCGCTCACCGGTACTCCTTGGCGGTGAATTCGTCCGCACCGGGGCCGACTCGGCGTAGTATCGGCCCCGATTCCTCTTCACGAATTCCTCGCGAGGAGTATTCCCATGCCGGACATGACCCTCTACCGGGGTGAGCGGCACAATGTCTGGCCGGACCCGGCGGTGCGCCTCATCTGGGGCGGCATGACGATCCTCGACCCCTGGCCGGGCGCGCGGCTGCCGAACCAGACCGCCACCGGCGCGTGGTCCGCGCTCTCCCGCGCGATCAGCACCGGCGGCGGCGACCTGGCGGCGTTCTCCCGCTCGCTGCGCGCGGCGGGCGTCTCACACGGCCTGACCTTCACCCGCGTGCCCGACCCGGTGCGGTCGGAGTCCGCCCACCACTACGTGGTCACCATCCACCACGCGCGCACGTTCCTGCTGCGCTACGGCGGGGTGGGCGGCTGGACCCTGGGCGAGGAGGTGCCGTGGGTGACCGACCCGACACCGGCAGACCAGGATTACGTGGTGCTGAACGGGCCGAGCGTGAGCCGGTCGACGGTATTGGGTTACGGGCATTTCGCCGGTCCGCCGGAAGTCACGTTGTTCACCGACGTGCCGACCACGTGGGTGACGTCCGTGAACGGTCAGCCGATCGGCGCACGTGGCATACGCGTTTTGGTCGATTCGGCGCTGTCCGACGCGGAACGGGTGAAACTGACGAAATTGCGCCGACCCTGACCCGGACCACCACGCCCGCGCCGCACCGAGCCGTCGCGCCCGAACACCACCGCCCGAACACCACCGCCCGGTCCGCGTCCAGGTCCGCCCCCGCCCCCACCGCCACCGCCGTCGCCGTCGCCGTCGCCGTCGCCCCGGATCGTCAGGTCTTCACCACCGTCACCCGGACCGCGTCCAGGTCCACCACGACCGCCGGGCCGGGCCGTCAGGTCTCCACCACCATCACCCGGCCCGCCCCGAGGTCCAGCGACACGGTCGCGCCGGGCGGGAAGTCACCCGCGCGGGAGGACGGCTGGTCGACCCGCACCACCTGCTCGCCGCCGTCGAGCCGCACGGACAGCCGCGTCACCGGGCCGAGGAAGCTGTGCGTGACCACGTTCCCGGTCAGCGCGCCGTCGGCCGGCCCGCAGTGCGGGGCGATGCCGATGTCCTCCGGCCGCACGATCACCTTGACCTCGCCGGTCAGCCCGGCCGCCGCGTCGGTGTCGAACCGGAACGCGCCCAGCCGGACGCCGCCCGCCTCGGCGACGCCGTAGACCGCGTTCGTCACACCGACGAACTCCGCCACGAACGCCGACGCGGGCTCGCGGTACACCGCCGCGGGCGTGTCGAGCTGTTCCAACCGGCCGTGCGACAGCACGCCGACCCGGTCGGAGACGGCCAGCGCCTCCTCCTGGTCGTGCGTGACGAACAGCGTGGTCATGCCCAGCTCGGTCTGGATGCGCCGGATCTCGTCCCGCAGCGCCACCCGCACCTTGGCGTCCAGCGCGGACAGCGGCTCGTCCAGCAGCAGCACGCGCGGCTGGACGGCCAGCGCGCGGGCGAGCGCGACGCGTTGCTGCTGACCGCCGGAGAGCTGGTGCGGGTACCGCTTGCCGAGGTGGGCGAGCCCGACCAGCTCCAGCAGCTCGGCGACCCGCCGGTCCCGGTGCGGGGCCTTGCGCAGCCGCAGGCCGAACGCGACGTTCTGGCTCGCGGTCAGGTTCGGGAACAGGCTGTACGCCTGGAACACCATGCCCATGTCGCGCTTGTTCGCGGGCACGCGGGTGATGTCGCGGCCGGCCACCAGCACCCGGCCCGCGTCGGCCGCCTCGAACCCGGCGACGATGCGCAGCGCCGTCGTCTTGCCGCAGCCGCTCGGTCCGAGGAGGCTGACCAGCTCGCCCTCGGCCAGTTCCAGGTCGAGCCCGTCGAGCGCGGTCTGGCCGCCGAACGCCTTGCGCAGCCCCTCCAGGCGCAGGTAACCCATGTCAGCCTTCCTCGGCGGCGGAACCACGACGCCGCCCGCCGATGAACGAGAGCAGGAACAACAGCACGAACGCGAACAGCAGGCTCAGCAGCGACACCGCGATCGACACGCCCGCGTCCCGCTTGCCGAGCAGGTTGACCCGCACCTGGAGGGTGTCGAAGTTCAGCAGCGACGCGATGGTGAACTCCCCCAGCACCAACGCGACCGACAGCAGCGACGCGCCGAGCAGCGCGGTGCGGATGTTGGGCACCACGACCCGCAGCAGCACCGTGCCCCAGGACGCGCCGAGCCCGCGGGCCGCCTCCGCCAGCGTCCTGAGGTCGATCGAGGACAGGCCCGCGTCGATCGCCCGGTAGGCGAACGGCAGCGCCAGCACCGCGTAGGCGAACGTCAGCGTCAACGGCGAGTCGCCGAGGAAGTAGTTCACCCACGCGTACAGCGGGGCCATGCCCACCACCAGCACGATCGCCGGGATCGCGATCGGCAGCAGGCACAGGAACTCCACCAGCCGGCCCAACCGGGGCAACCTCAGCCGGGTCCACGTCATGGTCGGCACCAACAGCAGCAGCACGAGCAGCGAGCTGAGCACCGCGAGCTGCACGGACACCAGGATCGCCGCGACCAGGTCGCGGTCCTCCACGATCCCCGACCACGACGCGAGGCTGCGCGTGCCGCCCGCGCCGCGGGTCGAGAACTCCGCCATCGCCACCAGCGGCACCAGGAAGTAGACCCCGAGCACCACCAGGACCGCCGACCGCGCGACCCCGCGCCCGGTCACCGCCGCCATCGGGCGTACCTCCGCTGCACCAACGCGTACAGGCCCATCGCCACGCCGACGACCACGACCATGCCCAGACCGAGCGCCTTGCCCAGGTTCTCCCGGCCCAGCAGCACCTCGCCGGTCAGGAAGCCGCGGATCTGCAACGGCACGATCGGGCTGCCCTGCGACACCAGCGCCGCCGCCGTGGCGTAGGCGGAGAACGCGTTGGCGAACAGCAGCAGCAGCGACCCGAGGAACGCGGGCAGCAGCACCGGGCCGCCGACGTGCCGCCAGTAGGTCCACGCCGAGCCGCCGAGGCTCGCCACCGCCTCCCGCCACTGCGGGCGCAGGCCGTCCAGCGCGGGCAGGAACACGATGACCATCAGCGGGATCTGGAAGAACGTGTAGACCAGCGCGAGGCCGGGCAGCTCGAACAGCCACGCGCCGCCGGCGAACAGGTCCAGCCCGAACGAGTCCCGCAGGAACCGCGTGACCAGACCCTGGAAGCCGACTGCGGCGAGGAACGCGAACGCCAGCGGCACGCCGCCGAACTGGGCCAGCACACCGGAAGCCGCCACCACCACGCGGCGCAGCGGCCCGTCCGGCCGACCCGCCGCCACGGCCCACGCCAGCAGCCCGCCGAACACCGCGCCGAGCAGCGCGGTGAGGGCGGACAGCTCCACGCTGCGCAGGAACGCCCGCAGGTACGGGCCGCGGGTCAGGTCGGCCAGGTTGGCGAGCGTGAACGCGCCGTCCTGGTCCTGGAACGACCCGGCGAGCACGAGCACCGTCGGGTAGACCAGGAACGTGCCGACGTAGGCCAGGAACGGCACGACGACCAGCCACGCGAGCAGGGACGTCGAGGACGGTCCCCGGCCCGGCCGGCGCGGCGACGCCGGGTCCGCGCCGAGGACCGCGGTGGTGACGGGTGCGACCACCGGTCAGCCCACCGCCTGCGCCCAGGTCGAGGACAGCACCTGCTTGGCCGCGTCCGACTGCTCCTGGGTCAGGAACACCTGCTCACCGGAGGTCTCGGGCAGCTTCGCCGCCGCCTCCGCGTCGATCGTGCCCGCCTTGGTCATCGCATCCATCCGCACCGGCCGCGACAGGCCCTTGAGGTAGAGGTTCTGGCCCTTGTCGGAGTACAGGAACTCCTGCCACAGGCGCGCGGCGGCCGGGTGCGGCGCGTCCTTGTTGATCGCCTGGTTGTAGTACGCGCCGACCTGCGCGCCGGACGGGACGACGACCTTCCAGTCGACCTTGCCCGCGAGCTTCGCGGTCTGCGCGGCGTTGGTGTAGTCCCAGTCGATCACGACGGGCGTCTGGCCGGACTCGATGGTCGCGGGCGACGGGTCGACCGGCAGGAAGTTGCCCGCGGCCTTGAGCTGCCGGAAGAACTCGACGCCGGGCGCGATGTCGTCGGCCGACCCGCCGTTGCCCAGGGACGCCATGACCACGCCGGAGAACGCCGCGCCGGCCTGGGTCGGGTCGCCGTTGAGCGCGACCTTGCCCTGGTACTCGGGCTTGAGCAGGTCCTTGACCGAGGTCGGCGCGGGCACCTTGGCGGCGTCGTAGCCGATGGACATGAAACCGCCGTAGTCGGCGTAGTACAGCCCGGACGGCTCCTTCAGCTCCTCGGGGATGTCCGCCCAGGTCCGCACCCGGTACGGGGCGAACACGTCGGTGTTGGCCAGGGCCACGTTCAGGCCGAGGTCGAACACGTCGGGCGCGCGGTCGCCGCCCTTGAGCTGCTCGGCGGCGTTGATCTCGTCCTGGCTGGACGCGTCGGGCTGGGCGCTGTCGACCTCGATGCCGTACTCGGCCTCGAACGCGGAGATCAGCTCGCCGTAGTTGGCCCAGTCCGGCGGCAGCGCGATGACGTTGAGCCGGCCCTCCTCCTTCGCGGCGGCGACGAGCTGGTCCAGCCCGCCGAACTCGGCGGCGGACTCGGCGGTGGCCGCCGGCGTGCCGCTCGCGGCGCCGTCCTTGGGCGGCGGCGTGCCGCAGGCGGCGACCAGCGCCAGCGCGGTGATGCCGACGCCCGCCGACCGCAGGACTCGGGTGTGCTTCACGGGAGGGCCTTCCTGGGGTGACGGAATTCTTCGCGCGGACCGGGAATGTTCGGCCAAGCGGAGGATTCGCGACGCCGCGCGCGGTTGTCAAGGACGGTGGTCGGACTGAGACCTGGGTGACGGGGTGGGCGAATTCCCCGTGGTGCGCGAGTGGCCGGGAGGTGAACGACGCACCCGGTCCGACCGGCCCGGATGGGGCCAGGGTTTCGCCCGTCGGGGGACGTGAGGCGGTTGCCGGTCACCCACCGGAACGCCCCGGTGAGCCATTGGGGCGGTGCCGGATCGGAAATGGGTGAATCGCCGACCCGATTCCCCGACGAATTGTCCACGCACAATTCGCCGGCCGGTAACCGGCCCGGTCGCCCCCGGCCCCCGGCAGGCGCGGCGCGGACACTTCGGCAGTAGCCGTACTATGTGTAGCGAGGCTACTTATGAGGGGTGGGTCATGGGCCGGAAGCTGCTGGTCTGGTTGCACGTCGTCTCGTCCACGGGCTGGATGTGCATGGCGCTGGCCCTGTTCGTGGTGGTGGACCACGCGCTGTCCGCGCCGGGACGCCGGCCGGTGTTCGAGGTGGCGACGCTGCTCGACGTGCAGGTGTTGCAGTTCATGGGCACCACGTCGGCGTTCAGCGGGCTGATGCTGTCCGGCCTCACCGCGTGGGGCTACTTCCGGCACTGGTGGGTGGTGGCGAAGTTCGCGATCACGGTCAGCCAGCTGTACGCGGGGATCTTCGTGCTCAGCCCGAACCTGCACCCGGACGGGTCGCCGCTGCTGCTGCGCGTCGGCTCGCTGCTGATGGCCTCGGCGCTGGCGTGCCAGGTGTGGTTGTCGGTGGCCAAGCCGTTCCCGCGCACGCCGTGGGCCGGGCGGACCAAGCCGAGGACCGCGCCGCCGTGGGCGTTCGCGCTGTGCCTGGCCGTGCCGGCGTTCGACTACGCGCTCGGCCAGGCGCTGCTCGGCGTGCCGCTGCCGGCCCTGTCGCTCCTGGTCGCGGCCGGGTACCCGGTGGTCCGCGCCGCGCGCACCGAGGCGCGCGACGCGGTCCCCCGTTAGAGCCGCGGGTCCACCGGCTCGGACTCCAGCGCCAGCACCGCGAACACGCACTCGTGCACGCGCCACAGCGGCTCGCCGCGGACGGCCCGCTCCAACGCCTCCAGCCCGAGCGCGTACTCCCGGATCGCGAGCGAGCGCTTCGCGCCCAGACCGCGCTTGCGCAGCCGCTCCAGGTTCTCCGGCTCGGTGTAGTCGGGGCCGTAGATGATCCGCAGGTACTCCCGACCGCGCACCTTCACGCCCGGCTGCACCAGGCCGCGGTCGCCGCGCACCAGGTTCGCCAGCGGCTTGACCACCATCCCCTCGCCGCCCGCCGCCGTCAGCTCCTCCCACCAGCGCACGCCCGCGGCGACCTGCTCGTCGTCCGCCGTGTCCACCACGAGGTGCCGGGTCGGGGTGAACAGCCCGCCCCGCAGGCGGCCGAGCACGTCGAGGTGCCACCGGTGGTCCCGGTCGTGGAACGTCCGGCCGCGCGCGGCCAGGAGCTGGAACGGCGCGAGCGTCACGCCGGCCAGCCCGTCGGTCGGCCGCACGTACCGCAGGTAGGCGCCGCGGTAGCCGGTCGCGTTCGCCAGCCGGCTCTCCGTGCGGGCCATCAGCCCGCCGACGTCCACGCCGCGCGCGGCGGTGCGCGCCAGCACGTCCACCGCCACGCCGAGCGCGCCCGTGGCCGCCGCGCCGACCGAGGCGTACTGCTCCCGGATCAGCCCGGCCGCCTTGGCGTTCCACGGCAGCAGCTCGGCGTCCAACAGCAGCCAGTCGGTGTCGAACTCGTCCCACAGGCCGGCCGCGGTGACCTCCTCGCGCACGCGCGCCAGCAGCTCGTCGCGCAACGGCGGCTCGAAGAACGCCCGCCCGGTCCGGGTGTGGACCACCCCTCCGCCGTCCGCGCGCACCAGGACCACCGCCCGCGACCCCATGTGCTTCTCCTCGCAGATCACCTCGCGCACGCCCGCGGCGCGGTACTCCGCGAAGGCGTCCTCCGGGTGCTCCAGCACGTCGGGCCGCCGCGAGGTCGCGGTCGGCGCCATCGTCGGCGGCAGGTACAGCAGCGAGCGCGGGTCGATCGCGAAGCGGCTCATCACCTCCAGCGCCGACGCGGCCTGCTCGGGGCGCACGCCGATCCGACCGCGGTGGGCCGTCTCGACGAACCGGCGACCGGTGACGTCGGACAGCGCGAGCACGTCCGGCTCGCGGTCCGCCTCCGGCGCGACGAGCGGGCGCACCGGCTCGTACCAGACCCGGTGGGCCGCGACCGACACGATCTCGCGCTCCGGGTAGCGCAGCGCGGTCAGCTTGCCGCCGAACACCACACCGGTGTCCAGGCACAGGGTGTTGTTCACCCACTCCGCCTCGGGCGTCGGCGTGTGCCCGTAGAGCACGGTGGCCCGGCCGCGGTACTCGGTGGCCCACGGGTAGCGCACGGGCAGGCCGTACTCGTCCGTCTCGCCGGTGGTGTCGCCGTACAGCGCGAAGGCGCGCACCCGCGCCGACGCGCGGCCGTGGAACTTCTCCGGCAGGCCCGCGTGCGCGATGACCAGGTCGCCGCCGTCGAGCACGTAGTGCGCCACCAGCCCGTCGCAGAACCGCGCCACGCGCTCGCGGAACTCCTCCGGCTCGGCCGCGAGCTGGGCCAGCGACTCCGCCAGGCCGTGCTTGACCTGCACGTCGCGGCCCCGCAGGGCACGCGCCAGCTTCTGCTCGTGGTTGCCGCACACGGCGAGCGCGTGCCCGGCCTCGACCATGCCCATGACCAGGCGCAGCACGCCGGGCGTGTCCGGGCCGCGGTCGACCAGGTCGCCGACGAACGCGGCCCGCCGTCCCGCCGGCGGAACGGCGTCCACCGGACGGCCCTCGGCGTCGCGGACCAGCGCGTAGCCCAGCCCGACCAGCAGCTCCTCCAGCTCGGCGCGGCAGCCGTGCACGTCGCCGATCACGTCGAACGGCCCGGTCTCCCCGCGCCGGTCGTTGAGCAGCGGCTCGGGCACGATCACCGCTTCGTCCACTTCGGACTGCGAGCGCAGCACGTGCACCCGGCGGAAGCCCTCCTTGCCCAGGTGCTTCAGCGACTTGCGCAGCGCGGCGCGGTGCCGCCGCACCACGTGCGGGCCGAAGTCGCGGTCCGGGCGGGCGGCGTTGCGGGCCAGGCAGACCTCCTCCGGCGGGTCCAGGACGATCGCGACCGGCAGCACGTCGTGCGCGCGGGCCAGCTCGACCAGGTGCGCCCGGTCGGCCCGCTGCACGTTCGTCGCGTCCACGACGGTCGTGCGCCCCGCCGCCAGCCGCTTGCCCGCCACGAAGTGCAGCGCCTCGAACGCGGCGGCCGACGCGGACTGGTCGTTCTCGTCGTCGGCGACCAGGCCGCGGAAGAAGTCGCCGGACAAGACCTGCGTCGGCGCGAAGTGCCGGCGCGCGAACGTGGACTTGCCCGAGCCGGACGCGCCGACCAGCACCACCAGGCACAGGTCCGGGATCCCGAGTTCCATCAGTCGCCCCCCAGGGTGAAGGCGGCGAGCTGGGTCGGCGCGCCGCGCTCGGCGTCCACCGGCCCGATCGGCAGGTGGCGCACGGTGTAGCCGCGCCGCCGCGCGACCCCGGCCGCCCACTCCGCGAACTCGGCGCGGGTCCACTCGAAGCGGTGGTCCGAGTGCCGGCGCCGCCCCTCCGGCAGGGTCTCGAACAGGGCGTTGTACTCGACGTTCGGCGTGGTGACCAGGACCGTGCGGGGACGGGCGACGCCGAACACGGAGTGCTCCAGCGCGGGCAGGCGGTCGGGGTCGAGGTGCTCCACGACCTCCATCAGCACGGCCGCGTCGTAGCCCTTCAGCTCCGGGTCGGCGTAGGTGAGCGACGACTGGCGCAACGTGATCCGGGCCCGCTGCCGCTCCGACATGCGGTCCAGGCGCAGCCGGCGGGCGGCGGTCGCCAGGGCGCCCGCCGACACGTCCACGCCCTGGACGCGGGCGAAGTCCGGGTCCTCCAGCAGGGCGCGCAGCAACGCGCCGCCACCGCAGCCCAGGTCCAGCACGCTGCGCGCGCCGACCTGCTTGAGCTGGTCGACGATCACGTCCCGGCGCTGCACGGCCAGCGACACCTTCGGCTCGGCGAGCGCGTTGTCCAGCTCCTCCGGCTCGACCTCCTCCACCTCGGCCAGGCGCGACAACGCCGACTGCACCAGGGGCCGGCGGCGCATCAGGTAGCGCGTGGTGATCAGCTCCCGGTCCGGGTGCGCGCCGAGCCAGTCCTCCCCCGCGCGCAGCAGCTTGTCCACCTCGTCCTCGGAGACCCAGTAGTGCTTTTCGCCGTCGAGCACCGGCAGCAGCACGTAGAGGTGCTTCAACGCCTCGGCGAGCGTGAGCGTGCCGGTGAGCGTGACGTCGGCGTACCGGGAGTCCTCGCCGTCGCCCAAGGGGATCGGGGTGAGGCGGGCGGTCCAGCCCAGCGGCGTGAACAGGCGCTCGACCAGCCGGTGCGGCAGGACCGGGACGCGGACGGTGAGCGGGATCGGGGTCGCGGCCACCTCCGCGCGGCTGCGGCTGCGGCCGTTCATCGCGGTGCGGAACACGGACCCGAGCGCGACGGTCAGCAGCGAGCCGGCCACGTACGGGCGGTCGTTGACGTACTGGGTGAGCGTGCTGCCGGGTCCGCGCACCAGCGCGACGGGATCGACCTCCAGCAGGAGGGCGACCGTGCACTCCTCCTCGTCCGCGCGCGGGTAGAACACGTGCGCGGTGCCGGAGGAGGTGCGGAACGACTGCGCCCGGTCGGGGTGTTTGTGCAGCAGGTGACCGAGGTCGGTGGCCGGGCGGTGGGTCGTGGTGAGGGTGAGCAGCACGACGCCAGTGTGGAGGAGCGCCGCCGCCGACCGCCCCCGAATTTCACCGTGAACGCCGGGCCGCGCCGGCGGTGCTAGCTTCGGTGGCAGCCGCCGCCTTCCCCGGAACGGAAAGGCAGAAGTGTGAAACGTCTGGTTCCCCTGGTCATCGGCGGCCTGTGCGCGGCGGTGCTGACGCCCGCGGCGGCGGCCGACACCCCGAGCGCCACCGGGGTCGCGGTGACGGTGGCCCGCTTCGCCACCCCCGACGCCGCGACCAAGGCGTACACCTACGACCCGGCGCTGATCGCGCCCGGCGCGGCGGTGGTCGTCGTGGCCACCCCGCTGCGGCGCTCCACCAAGGCCCTGCTCACCGTGTACGGCCTGGTGCCCAACCGCACCTACGGCGCGCACGCCCACCAGCGGCCGTGCGGCGCGCTGCCGACCGACGCGGGCGCGCACCACCAGCACGTGGTGGACCCCGTGCAGCCGTCGGTCGACCCGGCGTACGCCAACCCCGACAACGAGATCTGGCTCGACTTCACCACCGACGACCGGGGCCGCGCCGTCGTCGGCACGGTCGTGCCCTGGCGGTTCGCCGACCGCCGGGCGGGCTCGGTCGTGATCCACGCCGAGCGCACGGCCACCGAGCCGGGCAAGGCCGGCACCGCGGGCCCCAGGCTCGGCTGCGCCACCGTGCGGTTCTGACCGCCTGCCGAAACGCACGCGGTTCGGCCGCGCCGCGGTCCTGATCACCTGCCCACGGCACGGCCACCAGGTCCGGATCGGCCGCGCCGCGGTCCTGACCGCCTGCCCAACGCACGGCGACCGGACCGGACAGGACCGGCTCGTGCGGTTCCGACCGCCTGACGGGAGGCCGGCCCGGTGGGAGCCGGGGGCCGGCCTCTCCCGGCGCGACCGGGTTGCCAAAACGGCAACGTTCTTTGCCAATCCGCCGGGCACGCGCGCAGGGTGGGTCGCGGAGGTGGTCACGATGACCTTTGAGTTGGGTGCCGGTTGTGACGTGGTGGTGGTCGGCGGTGGCGCGGCCGGGTTGAACGGGGCGCTCATGCTCGCCCGGTCACGGCGGTCCGTCGTGGTGGTCGACGCCGGGTCGCCCCGCAACGCGCCGGCCGAGGGCGTGCACGGGCTGCTGGGCCGGGAGGGCACGCCGCCCGCCGAACTGCTCGACCGCGGGCGGGCCGAGGTGCGCGGTTACGGCGGGCACGTGGTGACCGGCGAGGTGGCGACCGTGACGCGCGCGGACGACGACCGGTTCGTGGTGACCCTGGCCGACGGCCGTGCGGTGCGGGCGCGCCGCGTGCTCGTGACGACGGGCCTGGTGGACGAGCTGCCGGACGTGCCGGGGCTGCGCGAGCGCTGGGGCCGGGACGTGCTGCACTGCCCGTACTGCCACGGGTGGGAGGTCCGCGACCGGGCCGTCGGCGTGCTGGCGACCGGGCCGATGTCCGTGCACCAGGCGTTGCTGTTCCGGCAGCTGACCGCCGACGTCACGGTCTTCGCGGGCGACGTGGCGCTGACCGACGAGCAGGCCGAGCAGCTGGCCGCGCGCGACATCGACGTGGTGCGGGGCCCGGTCGCGTCGGTGGAGGTCGCCGGGGACCGGATCGTCGCCGTGCGGCTGGCCGACGGCCGTTCGGTCGCCCGCGAGGCGGTGGCGGTCGCGCCGCGGATGGTGGCCCGCGCCGGGTTCCTCGCGTCGCTGGGCCTGCGGCCCGTGCCGCACCCGTCGGGGATGGGCGAGCACCTCGCCGTGGACGCGACCGGGCGCACCGACGTGCCCGGCGTGTGGGCCGCAGGCAACGTCACCGACCTGTCCGCGCAGGTGGGCGCGTCCGCCGCGGCCGGCGCCGCGGCCGGCGCGCAGATCAACGCCGACCTGGTCGCGGAGGAGACCCGGCTGGCCGTCGCCGCCCGGCGCGACCCGTTCGCCGCCGAGGCCCGCGTCGCCGAGCTGGTCGCTGGCGACCGCCGGCACGGCCTGTGACCCCGCCGCACGACGCCTCCCGCACCGGCCGCGGACCGGTGCGGGAGGCGCGGGCCGGCACGGCCGGGGGGGGGGGACCCCCCGGTGCGCCCCCCGCCCCCCCCCCCGCCCCCCCCCCCGCCGCCCCCCCC
>NZ_JBHYXZ010000016.1:0-17835 GCF_042752395.1 Actinosynnema sp. NPDC059335
GGGAACACCCGGTCCCATTCCGAACCCGGTAGTTAAGCCTTCCAGCGCCGATGGTACTGCACTCGTGAGGGTGTGGGAGAGTAGGACGCCGCCGAGCATTCTTTGCCTTCAGGGGCACCCGATCGACCGGGTGCCCCTGAAGGCTTTTCTGCGTTCTGCGCCGAATTTCCACCCGACCGCGAACCGTCACTTTCCGACGGCGTCCACCGCTGTTCGGGCGACGTGCGTCGAGCGACCGGGTGATGCGGGATCCCCGACCCTTGCCCGTCCATACCGTTGCCGCCATGAGCTGCGGAGAGTGGACGGGGGAGACGCCGGTGACCTGGCGCACGCGAGGCAGTCGAAGAAGGAGCACGAGGAGGGGCAGGCACGCCCGCACCCGCCCCCCGTCGACCGACACCCCGATGTGGGCCGCGGCCCTCCTCGGCGTGATCGTCCTGGTTTCCCTGGTCCTGCTCCTGTTGACCTACGTCTAGCCCTCGCCCCGCCTGCTCATCCGGCAGGCTCGGGGTCCACCGGCGTCAGCGCCACCGGCTTCTCGCCGGCCACCGGGAAGCGCCGCTCGTTGCGCTCGATCTTCGCGAACGCGGCCTCCACGAGATCCACGTCCAGCTTGTCGGCCAACCGCACCAGGTAGTGCACGACGTCCGCGAGTTCGTCCCGGACGTGCCAGGCCAGCTCCGGGTCCTCCATCGCCCGCGCCGCCTGCTCGGGCGTGAGCCACTGGAACAGGTCGGTCAGCTCCCCGACCTCCCCCGACAACGCCATCACGAGGTTCTTCGGCGTGTGGTACTCGTCCCAGTCCCGAGCGGCGGCGAACCGGCGCAACGCGTCCCGCAGGTCTTCCAGGTCCCTGCCCGCAGAGTTCATGCCCGCAGAGCTACCACACAGGGCGCACCCGCACCCGGACCGGTGGCTAAGCCGGGCGCTGCGCGAGGACGAGCAGGTGCTCCTCGTCGGGCTGGCCCTCCCGGTCAGGCGAGAAGACGGTGCTGCGGCTGTCCAGCACGGTCAGGCCCGCCTGGGCGATCCGGCCGATCAGGTCGGGCGTGGCGAAGCTCGTCAGCCGCACGGTGTGGCCGAGGAACGGCACGTCGAGCCCTTCGACGTCCATCGGCACGGTGACCAGCACCAGCAGCCCGCCGGGCTTGAGCCAGCCGGCGATCCGGCCCAGCAGGGCGACGACCTCGTCCCGGGTCATCTGCAGGAACGGGAAGAACGCGCACACCGCGTCCCAGCTCGCGTCCTCCGTCTCCCACTCGCGGATGTCGGCGTGCACGAACCGGGCGTCCGGCACCTGGCGGCGGGCGAGGTCGACCATGGTGGCCGACACGTCGACGCCGACCACGTCGTGCCCGGCCGCGGCGAGGTCCTCCGCGACCGGCCGCCCGGTGCCGCTGCCGATGTCGAGGACCCGGGCGCGCGGCGGGAGGCGGTCGAGCAGCAGCCGCACGCCCTCGTCCACGGCCGGGGGACGGCCGAACGCCTCCTCGTAGCCCTGGCCGACGGCGTCGAACAGCTGGGCGGCGGTGAAGGGCTGGTCCACGGGTTACCTCCGGACGACGGTGAGGCGGGGTCGGGCGGGCCGGCCGGGGTCGCCCTGGCCGGGCAGGGCGGTGAGCACGAGGCCGAACACGAGGCCGTTCAGCTCCTCCACGTCCAGCAGCAGCTCGCGGGCGATGCCGTGCGGTGTGGTGCCGCGGGCGCGCAACTCCCGGAAGACCTTGGTCAGCAGTTGCGACGTCTCCCGCCGCGCCATGCCGGTGGTGCGGCGGGCCAGCTGGGCGCACACGGTCGCGTGCTGGGTGCGGGTGAGCAGGCCGAGGTCGCGCAGCCGGTGCGCGAGGGCGGTCGGGGCGACGTGCCAGGTGGCGCTGTGCGCGACGACCTGCCCGGTGAGCGGGCCGCGCGGCACGGCGGCCAGCACGGCGGCCCGGGGCAGCAGGAACGCGGTGGCGAACGCGTGCGCGTCGGCGACGCCGGTGAGGCGGCCGAGTTCGCGGGCGGCGTCGAGGCGGGCGTCGTCGGGCGTCGCGGTCGGGTCGAGGAACACGTACGGGGTGCCCTCGTGGCGGCACGAGAACGGGCCCGCGGCGGCGCAGTCCGGCGGCAGGGAGAACACCCGGACGCCGTGCGCCTCCAGCAGGTGCACCAGGTTCGGCGCGGGCCGGTGGTGCAGGCCCCAGCGGGCGCGCAGCACCTCGGCCGCGGTCTCCGGGTCGTGGTGGTCCCACGTCGGCAGGTCCGGTTCGGGGAACGCGAACGCGCGGGTCAGCCAGCCGTCGAAGCCCAGCGCCAGCCGGGCGGCCCCGAGCGCGGCGTGCCGGTGCCGCCGGGACGCCGGTCGGGTGAACTCGACCTCCAGCTCCGGCACGTCGTCGGCTTCGAGGAAGCCCGGCGGGAAGCCCAGGGCCTCGGTGAGCCGGGCGGTGGTGGCCGGACCGGGCCGGCGGCGGCCGTGCTCGTAGTCGCCGATGCTCGCCGCGCTGGTGCCCGCCTTGCGCGCCAGCTCCGTCGCGGTGAGACCGCGACGGCTGCGGGCCAGGGCGAGGCGGGAGGGCGTGAGCATGATCGCGCCATTCTCGCACCCGCCTACCCGCGCGGCGTGACGGCGACGTCCACGTCGTCGGGGCCGCCGGGGTCGCGCGGCGCGGGCACCGGGCCGAACACCAGCGGCGGCAGCGTGATCCGGTGCGCCCACCGGTCCACGACCTGGCCCTGCGGGGTGGGTTCCGGCTGCGCCACCTCCCGCAGCACGACCAGCCGCTCGCCCTCCTGGTGCGGGTAGGTCACCAGGAACCAGAGCTTCCAGTCGTGCGCGTGCAGCGAGTCGAAGAGGGTGTACTGGTCGTGGTCGTTGCCGCGCATCATGGCGGCGATGGCGGGGCCCTTGGCGTAGTCGCTGCGCAGGGGCGCGCCGGGCGTGCCGGTGTGGCGGTTGCCCTGGAGGGTGCCCAGCACGACCGGTTTGGCGGGGTGTCGGACGAGGCCGGCGTTCCACTTGTCCACCCTCGTCCAGCCCTCGGCGACGAGGACCTCGCGGAGCCTGCCGACCCGGTGGATCCAGTCGAGCAGGCCCGCGCCGTTGGTCGGTCCGAGGGGCGGCGCGGACATCCGCGCGTCCACGCCCGCCCAGATCGCCTCGTCCAGGTGGTCGACGCGCAGCCCCAGCTCGGCGAGCTGGGCGTGGTGCTCGGCGGTCAGCTCGGTGGCGTTCGACATCCTCATGCCCGGCACGGTAACGCCGACCACCGACAGTTCCCCGACCTTCGGGACCTCCGCCGAGGTGACACGATGGTGTGATGAGTGCCCGGATCAGGAACAACGCGGTGGTGACCGGGGTGGCGGGTGGTCCGGTCGTCGTGCTCGCGCACGGGTTCGGGTGCGACCAGAACATGTGGCGGCTGGTCGTGCCGACGCTCGCCGGGAAGTGCCGCGTCGTGCTGTTCGACCACGTGGGCATGGGCGGGTCGGACCGGACCGCGTGGGACGTCCGGCGGTACGCGTCCCTCGACGGGTACGCCGCCGACGTGCTGGACCTCTGCCGTGAGCTGGACCTGCGGGACGTCGCGTTCGTGGGGCACTCGGTGTCGGCGATGATCGGGGTGCTGGCCGCGGCGGCGGAGCCGGACCGGTTCGCCAAGCTGGTGCTGGTGACGCCGTCGCCGCGGTACGTGGACGACGGCGACTACCGGGGCGGGTTCAGCGCCGCCGACATCGACGAGCTGCTCGACTCGCTGGAGAGCAACTACCTCGGCTGGTCGGCGACGATGGCCCCGGTCATCATGGGCAACCCGGACCGGCCGGAGCTGGGCGAGGAGCTGACCAACAGCTTCTGCCGCACGGACCCCGAGGTCGCGCGGGTGTTCGCGCGCGCGACGTTCCTGTCGGACAACCGGGCGGACCTGGAGCGGGTGACCGTGCCGACGCTGGTGCTGGAGTGCGCGCAGGACGTGATCGCGCCGCGGGAGGTGGGCGCGTACGTGCACTCGCGGGTGCGCGGCAGCCGGCTCGTCACGCTCGACGCCACGGGCCACTGCCCGCAGCTCAGCGCGCCGGAGGCCACCGCCGCCGCCATAGTGGACTTCGTGGTGGACAGCCGATGATGTGCGTCGCCGGGAGCGACCCGGACCACGACCGCGAGGCGTTCCCGGCGCTGTTGGAGGACAGTGCGGAGGACCTGTACGAGAACGCGCCGTGCGGCTACCTGTCCACGATGCTGGACGGGCTCGTCGCAAGGGTGAACGGGACGCTCCTGAAGTGGCTGGGGTACCGGCGGGAGGAGCTGGTCGGCCGGCGGCGGTTCGCGGACCTGCTCAACGTCGGCGGCCGGCTGTACCACGAGACCCACCTGTCCCCGTTGCTGCGCATGCAGGGCGAGGTCCGCGGGGTGGCGCTGGAGATGGTCGCGGCCGACGGCACGCGCCTGCCGGTGCTGGTCAACGCCGCGGTGAAGACCGGCGGCGACGGGCAGCCGCTGCTGGTCCGGATCACCGTGTTCGACGCGCGCGACCGCCGTGCCTACGAGCGCGAGCTGCTGCGGGCCAGGCAGGAGGCGGAGCGGGAGCGCGACGAGGTCCGACGCCTCGCCACCACCCTCCAGCGCACCCTGCTGCCGCCGGCCCTGCCCGCCGTGCCGCACGTCGAGACGGCCACGCACTACCACCACGCGTCGCCGTTCCAGGTCGGCGGCGACTTCTACGACCTGTTCCCGCTGGCGGACGGGCGGTGGGGGTTGTTCCTCGGGGACGTGTGCGGCAAGGGCCCGGACGCGGCGGCGGTGACGTCCCTGGCCCGGTACACGCTGCGCTCGGCGGCCGTGTACGACCCCGACCCGGCCGCCGTGCTGACCAACCTCAACACCGTGCTCAACCAGGAGCAGGACGGCGCGTTCCGGCGGTTCTGCACGGTGACGTTCGGCGTGCTGACCGCCGGGGCGGACGGGTGCGCCCTCGCCCTGGCGGCGGGCGGCCACCCGCCGGGCCTGCTGCTGCGCGCCGACGGGACGGCCCGGTTCGTGGAGGTGGCCGGCGGTCAGCTGATCGGCATCCTGCCGGACGCCCGCGTCGCCACGACCACCGTCGCCCTCGCGCCGGGTGACACGTTCGTGCTGTACACGGACGGCCTGACCGAGGCGAGGACCGGCCCGGGCAGCCGCTTCGGCGAGGAGGAGCTGCTCGACTTCGCGGCCTCGGTCGCCCCGACCTCGGCCGAGGGCGCCGTGGACGCGCTGGTCGGCCTGCTGGACCGGCTGGGCCGGGGCGTCGAGGACGACACGGCGGTGCTCGCGATCGGCGTGCCTAGGGCTCCCACACCTGGATAGCCCGCACGACGAACGGCGCGTCGGGGACGTAGGTGCCCTTGCCCGGGTAGGTGGTGAACTCGGACTCGGTCGAGCACGTCTCGCGCTGGTAGACCGACGTGTCCCGGGTCAGGTTGTTCACGAACGACCGGGCCACGAAGCCGTCCGGCAGCGGGATGCACTCGCGCGGGTTCGCGGACTCCAGGTCCAGGCGGTGCGAGTCGCCGGTGTAGTGGGCGCCCGACCAGACGCAGAACTCGCCGCGGTCGCAGGCCGGGTCGGGTTGCCGGGCCGCGGCGGTGCCGCTCGACGCCAGCGCGCCGGCGGTGAGGGCCAGCGCGGTCGCGAGGCTGAGGGTGGTCATCCGGGTCACCTCCACCGCTCCAGGGTGCTGCGCCCGGCGGCGGGGCGGGGTGGGGAGGCCGCCGTTTCACCTGATTGTGTGGGCCTCGGCGGGTTTCGGCAGCGCGAGGCGTCGGGCGAGGCGCAGCGCGTCGTGCGGGGCGACCGCGTCGGTGTCGTTGTCGAAGTACACGTAGACGTCGTGGTCGGTCGCCCACCCGCGGACCTTGGCGGCCCACGCGTCCAGCTCGTCGTCGGTGTAGCTGCCGACGTACAGGGCCTGGTTGCCGTGCAGCCGCACGTAGGCGAAGTCGGCCGTGACATCCTCCAGGTACGGGAACCGGCCGGCCGAGTGGGAGACGACGAGCGCGATCCCGTGCGCGCGGAGCAGGTCGTGGAACTCGGGCGCCAGGAACGTCGGGTGCCGGACCTCCAGCGCGTGCCGCAGCGGGCGGTCGGCTTCGGTCGTGGTCCAGGCCCGGTCGGCGGGCAGCCGGTCGTCGTGCCGCTCGGCGAGCGCGGCCGCGGCGGTCGTGGTGCGGGGGAGCAGGTCGAAGAACGCGCCCAGGCGGTCCGGGTCGAAGGCGGTCCTCGGCGGCAGCTGCCACAGCACCGGGCCGAGCTTCGGCCCCAGCGCGAGCACGCCGGAGGCGAAGAAGTTGGCCAGCGGGGTCTCCACGTCGCGCAACTGCTTGAGGTGGGTGATGAACCGGCCGCCCTTGACCGCGAAGAGGAAGTCCGGCGGCGTCTGGGCCGCCCACGCCCGGTAGCTGGCGGGGCGTTGCAGCGAGTAGAAGGAGCCGTTCAGCTCGACCGACGACAGCAGCCCGGAGATGTGCTCCAGCTCCCGCCGCTGCACCAGGCCCTTCGGGTAGAACGCGCCGCGCCACGTCGGGTACACCCAACCCGACGTGCCGATCCGTACCTCGCCCGTCACCTCCCCGGGTTACCCCGGATGATCTCCGGCCTACCTCCCGACCTTGACCTCCAGCGCGCTGGAGGGTGCACGGTGGGGCCATGGACGACCGGCTTCTCGACGCGTACCTGGACCGGATCGGCGCCACCCGCGCCGCCACCCTCGTGGAACTGCACGAACGGCACGTCGCCTCGGTGCCGTTCGAGAACCTCTCGATCCACCTCGGCGAGGAGATCGTGCTCGACGAGGACCTGCTCGTGGACAAGCTGGTGAACCGCGGGCGCGGCGGGTTCTGCTACGAGTTGAACGGGGCGTTC
This sequence comes from Actinosynnema sp. NPDC059335, assembly GCF_042752395.1. NCBI lineage: Bacteria > Bacillati > Actinomycetota > Actinomycetes > Pseudonocardiales > Pseudonocardiaceae > Actinosynnema > Actinosynnema sp. NPDC059335. Next base: position 6,878 of record NZ_JBHYXZ010000016.1, read on the forward strand.
GCGGCGCTGCTGCGGGCGTTGGGGCACGACGTGCGGCTGCTGTCCGCGAAGGTGTTCAACGACGGGGCGTTCGGGCCGCCGTTCGACCACCTGGCGTTGCGCGTGGGCGATCTGCTGGTCGACGTCGGCTTCGGCCGGTTCAGCCTGCGGCCGCTGGACCTGGTCAGCCGGGAGGACCAGCACGACCCGGCGGGCGTGTTCCGGCTGGTCGACACCCCCGAGGGCGACGTGGACGTGCTGTTCGACGGCGTCGTGCAGTACCGGCTCGAACTCCGGCCGCGCACGCTGGACGAGTTCCGCGCCACGTGCTGGTACCAGCAGACGTGGCCGGGGTCGCCCTTCCGGCGCGGCGCGACGTGCTCGCTGCCCACCGAGGCCGGGCGGATCACCATCGCCGGGAACAAGCTGATCACCACGACCGGGGACGGGAAGGTGGTCGAGGAGTTGGACGACGACGCGCTGCTCGACGCCTACGCCAAGCACTTCGGCATCGTGCTGGACCGCGTGCCGCGCCTCGGCTGAGCGCCGTGACCCGGCCCCGTGACCCGGTTGAGCCCGTGGTCCGGCCGAGCGCGTGACCCGGCTGAGCCGATCGGCCCGGCTGAGCGCGCGGCTCAGCCGAGCCGATCGGCGAGGGCGAGGGCGAGGGCGTCGAACGGCGCCGCGCCGCGCATCGTGTTGTCGAAGTACACGTACACGTCGCGTTCGGCCGACCACTCGCGGAACCGGGCGGCCCAGCGGTCCAGGGCCGGGTCGGAGTACGCGCTGACGTACAGCTCCCGGTCGCCGTGCAGCCGGGCGTAGACGAAGTCCGCGGTCGGCTCGCGCGGCTCGGGGAAGCGGCCGGCCGACTCGGCGGCGACGAGCGCGACGTTGTGCCGGGAGAGCAGGTCCGCCAGCTCGGGCGTGTCCCAGCTCGGGTGCCGGATCTCGAGCGCGTGCCGGACCGGCGGGCCGGGCAGCAGGTCGAGGAACCCGGCCAGCCGTTCAAGGCGTGACGGCAGGGTCGGGGGCAGTTGCCACAGGACCGGCCCGAGCTTCGGCCCCAGGTCGAGGACGCCGGAGTCGAAGAACTCCTCGACGTCCTTCCCGACGTCCCGTAATCGCTTGAGGTGGGTGATCTCGCGGTGGCCCTTCACCGCGAACACGAAGCCCTCGGGGGTGCGCTCGAACCACGACTTGTAGTCCGTCGGCTTGCGCAGCCCGTAGAACGACCCGTTGATCTCGACCGTGTCGAGCCGCCGGGACAGGAACTGCAGTTCCAGGCGCTGCTGCAACCCGCGCGGGTAGAACCCGCCACGCCACTCGGGATAGCGCCAGCCGGAGGTGCCGATTCGGATTTCACCCACGGTGACGATGTTGCCCGTACGGGTGACGGCCCAAACGCGATCACCGGATCGTCGCAACGATCACCGTCCACTCGGCGCAACGCTGTCCGGCGTTCGGTTGCGGCCCGTTCCCGCCGTCCGCCGAACGGGGCCGTCAGAAGCCCGCGCCGTCCAACGCGCCGCTCACCACGCGATCCACCCTGGCCTGCTGCGGGTCGCGGGCCAACGCCTCGGTGCACGGGCAGCCGGCCAGGTCGTTGCCGCACAGGTACACGCCGAGCACCCGCAGGCTGCGGGCCGTCTGCCGCAACCGAGCCGCGCCGCGCAACCGCACCTGCCCGTACACGGCCTTCGCGAGCTGGTACGGCACCCCGGGGCCGAGGTCGACGCACGCCTGGCTGTCCAACTCCTCCGCCACGTGAGCGATGGGCCGGCACCCGCACGCCTTCGCCGACCGCACGAGCCTCTGGTCCAGCCGCGCCACGAGCCGCTTCGCCACCTCGTCCCGCCACGCCCGGTCGGTCCGCAGGTAGGCGACCAACTCGTCCACGCGAACCGGATCGGGCCGCGGCCGGCGAGCGCGCGCTCTTCGTCGTTGTGCCGTCATGACACTCAAGATCGGGTGTCGCAAACCCCCGCGACCCACCCTCACCCGGCTGCGCACCGACAGCACTCGCGCGTACCAGTACCTCGGCCACCGAAAGACACGACCGACCCACCACCACCGTCGCCCCACGCCGACCGGTCGTGTCCGGCGTGGGACGGCGAGCCCGTGGGTACCGGCCCAGCCTCAGGTGATCCCAGCACAGCTCGAACTCCGGCCGGGACAGGGTGAACCTCACGGGCCGTCGTCCCCGATCACCGGTGGCGCGACCCGTGGCATGGAGTCCTCGCCCCACAGGTCATCCGGCTCTTCCAGGTAGGGCGCGGCCTTGTGCTCGACGTCGTCCTCGCCCCGACCGCCTTGCGGCGCGCCGGCCATGCCGCCCACCATCGGAGTGCCCGAAGGGCTGACCGCCGTGACCGGGAGGAACCGTCGTCTCGGCACCGGTTGAGCGCCGGTCGAACACCCGGCCGTGTCAGTCGACGCTGATCACGGGGAAGATCAGTTGCTCACCTTCCCACCGCTCGACCTCCGGCTGCGTGAGAGCCGCGATCGGATGGCTGTCGCCGCGCTCGCGGTCGAGCACCTTGCGCCACTCCGGCAGGGTGCCGGTGACCACGAACGGCCCGATCGGCACTTCGAGCAGGTCGTCCTGCACCCGGACGGGGGTGCTCTCACCGGCGATGACCAGGTCGCCGTCCACCCCTGCCTCGGCGGCGGCGACCACGTCCTCCAGGTCGGCGGCGGACATCGTCCCCGACCACGTGCCGCTGTTCGTGCGTGCCCGTGCGAGCAGGACGTCGTCACCTGCCGTGTTGTCGTACCACTCGAACTCGAGGACAGCGCCGGACAGCGGGTCGGTGGACTCGGACGTCGGGGAGAGCCACGCCGGCCGGAACCTCTCCAGCAGGTTTGTCATCGCGTCGGCCAGCAGGCGCCGGCGCGCGCTCAGGAACGAGCGGTAGCGGTCCGCGTCCCTCAGGTCTTCGTCCACGGGGATGAGGTGGGCGGTCAGCTCCTGGTCGCCCAGCGTCGGGAAGTAGTCCCGCGGCGACCTGTGGCTGATCTTCCGGTTGGCCTTGCCGGAGATGAAGGCGAGGTTGGCCAGGTCGTTGATCTCGCCCTTGCTGTACTTCTCGGGGTGGTTCTTCAGCGTGGCCTGCGGGTGGATGTGGTGGTACTCCAGCGCCTGGCTGCCCTCGGCCGCCGCCGAGATGCCGATGCTGCCCCACCAGTCCTTGGCCCCCGCTTCCTTGGCGACCAGGAAGCTCAGGAAGAAGTACGGGCTGCCGACGGTCCGGCCCGCGAGGTCGTCCGGTCCGATCGACACGCCGCCGGTGACGCCCAGGTTGTCCAGCAGTCGGCGCACCGGGTCCTCCGTGCGGGCCGCCGGGATGTCCTGCCCGAGTCGGGTGTCGGTCGACCCGCTGTACCGGTTGCGGATAGTGGCCGCCAGGAACCAGAAGAGGATGGCGTCGGCCGTGCCGCCGTCCAGTTGTTCGTCCTCCCGTTCACCGAGCAGGACGATCAGCGGCAGCAGGACGACCATCGACGGCAGCAGCTTGCTGTGCGAGGCGCCGAGGTTGTTCTGCAGCAAGGGCACGAGGTGCCGGAGCCCGCGCCGCACCGTGGCCCAGCCGCGGTCGAGTTCGTCGTCGGTCGCCGCCACCAGGCGTGCGTGCGACCAGGCGGACAGACCGCGTCCCAGCACCGCGCCGGTGAGGGCCCTGGTGAGGAACGTGACGTCGATGTCGCCGTAGCCGCGGTCGGCCCAGTGCTTGGCCTCCGCCTCCAACTTCTGGAGCACACCCGGCCACCGCGCCGACAGGGTGGCGAGTGCCAGGTCCGAGGTCTTCAGCGAGCGGCCCCCGCTGTTCACGCGCACGAAGATCTGCGTGACCTCGTCGTAGGGAAAGTCCCGCAGCACCTCCATGTGGAACTTGTGACCGGGGATGGCGGCGAGTTTCTGCAGTCGCTTGCTGATCTCGTTCGGGGCAATCCCCGGATTGCGCTCGTGCAGTTCACCGACGAGCTGCCACTGGTCGGCCTCGGGCTTGAGGACGTCGTAGACCTTGATCCACCGGGGGTCCTTGGCCGTGGCCGCGCTCTGGTTCTGGAACTTCTCGGTCTCGACGTTGAAGACGATGGCCGCCTGCGGGTGATCGGTGAAGACCCGGTGCAGCGACGTGACGCGCTGTTGGCCGTCCAGGAGGTAGAGCGGCACGACAGCGGCCTTGCCCGCCGGACCGCTGATCGCGGCTTCCCTGGTCTGCGGCGCCTCGTCGGTCTGCCAGAAGAGCAGGGACCCGGACGGGTAACCGCGGTAGAGCGACTCGACCAGCTTGGCCACCTGGGTCGGCTTCCACACGTAGCCGCGTTGGATCTCCGGCAGCCTGATCTCACCTTGTTCGATCTGGCTGACGAGGGTCCTGACCTCGCGCTCGGTCTTGTCAACAGGCATCCAGGCGGCTCCCGACGTGCGTCTCCGACGATGAGGACGTCATCGCCGGACGGTAGTGCACCGTTATCCGGTTGATCACGCCATCCACGATCATCGAGGTGCCGGCAACACGGCACGTCCGGCGACGAAGAGGATGCCCGCCACCGCCGCCGGAGCGGCCAACAGCAGCAGGTAGGCCCACACCTCGCCGGTGAGCCCGACCGGCCTCGCCCCGTTCCGCGCCGTCATCACCAGCAGGAACCAGGACACGGGGACGAACAGCGCCGAACCCACCCAACCACCCGTCAACGCACGCCTGGCCTGCCACACCCGGAAGACGTCGAACTGCTCGCCCCACGCGGAGGACCGGGCCATCCCGATGCTGATCGAGGACAGGAACGGCCCCATCACGGAGGCGCTTCCCGTGATCCAGACCAAGGCGTTGATCGGGTGGTAGGCCGTGGGCAGGGCTCGTCCGAACCCCGCGATCGCCGCCACGAGCACCACACAGGCCACCAGACCCGCCGCCGCGAGGACGGCGCACCTGCCGCGGATCTCTCGCACACGGGCGGCAGGTACCCAGACGTACCGCGGCGGCGGTCCGGGGTGCGTCACGAGCCCGGTCGCCAGTCGGAGCCGTCCCCGTCGGTGACGCTCGCGTCCGCCATGTCCGCGGTGTTCGGCATGGCCCACGTCGTGCCGAGGTCGTGGATCTTCTGCCGGAGTGCGGACTGCTCGGTCTCGATCGTGTTGACGTGCGACTCCAACGCCATGACCGTCGCGGCGATGACGCCGATCGTCGCGGCCACCGTTCCGACGATGAACGCGATCGCCGCGGGGATGCCCACGAGCGTGCACGCGGCGACCACCGCGGAGACGATGCCGACGACCAAGCCGGCGAGCGCGAACCCCATCGCCATCCAGAACATGTCGATCGAGTTCGCCAGGTTGTTCAGGGACGACCGCAGTTGTCCGGCGATGTCCTTCACCGAGTTCAGCCCGGCCGCCTGCGGCGGCACCGTCGCCTGGTAGGCGCGGGCGGCGCGGCCTTCCCACTCGATCGTGGTGCGGAGCTTGTCCGGCCCGATCGTCTCCGCGATGTCGCCGAGCGCGTTGCCGACCTGCGACACCCACTGCTCGCCGACCTGCTTGAGGCGGTCGGAGTCACCCGGCTGTTCCCACAGCGGCTTGATCCGGTCCGGGGCGGGTCGAGCGCGCTGATCTTCCTCATCGGCGTCCTCGAAGCCGAACCGGTATACGCCGCTCACGTCTCTCCTTGCCTTCAGTGACGACTTGCTCTCTGACCGTAGCGGGTGGGTTCGGTGGCCGCAGGGAGTTGGGGAGATCCGCCCGCGGCCCGCGAGACGTCGGACTCGCGCGAACGTCAGGCGCTCATGCCTTTCAGCCGGCGGAGCTGGGCGGCCGCGGCGCTCGCACTCGGCCGGCCAGTCGACGGGGGAGACGTGGCCCCGCTCGCGGGTTGCCGCGTGCAGTCGTCGCCGTCGCGGAGGAGGACCTCGGCGAGGCGGGTGGGGCGGTCGCGGGCGGGTCGGGCACGGGCTTCCGGGAAAGCACTGCGCCCCGGCCGTCGCACGACGGCCGGGGCGCAGAGGTCCGGCGGGTCAGGCAGGCACGGAGGCGACGCCGGGCGCCAGGAAGCGCTTGCCCGTCACCTTCTCCGAGATGCCCGAACGGTCCAGGTAGGGGGTGATGCCGCCCAGCCAGAACGGCCAGCCGGCGCCCAGGATCATGCACAGGTCGATGTCCTGCGCCTCCGCCACCACGCCCTCGTCGAGCATGATGCGGATCTCCTCGGCCAGCGCCTCCAGCGCCCGCGCGAAGACCTCGTCACCGCTCAACGGCTGGTCGCCGAACGACCACAGCGCCTGCACCTCGGGGTCCACGGACTGCTTGCCCGTCGAGTCCCACTGGTACACCGCCGTCTTGCCGGCCTCCACGAACCGCTTCATGTTCTCCGACACGCCGAAGCGGTCCGGGAAGGCGGCGTGCATGGTCTCGGCCACGTGCAGCGCGACGGCGGGCCCGACGAGCTGCAGCAGCACGAGCGGCGACATGGGCAGGCCCAGCGGCTCGGTGGCCTTGTCCGCCACCTCGAACGGGGTGCCCTCGTCGATCGACTTGACGACCTCGCCCATGAACCGGGTCAGCAGCCGGTTCACCACGAACGCGGGCGCGTCCTTCACCAGCACGGACGACTTCTTGAGCTGCTTGCCCACCGCGAACGCGGTCGCCAGCGTCGCGTCGTCGGTCTTCGCCGCGCGCACGATCTCCAGCAGCGGCATCACGGCGACCGGGTTGAAGAAGTGGAAGCCGACGACCCGCTCGGGGTGCTTGAGGCCCGACGCCATCTCGGTGATCGACAGCGACGACGTGTTGGTGGCCAGCACCGCCTCGGGCGAGACGAACTCCTCGACCTCGGCGAACACCTGCTGCTTGACCTTCAGGTCCTCGAACACGGCCTCGATGACGAAGTCCGCGTCCGCGAACGCCGACTTGTCCAGCGACCCGCTCACCAGCGCCTTGAGCCGGTTCGCCTTGTCCGGCGACACGCGGCCCTTGCCGAGCAGCTTGTCGACCTCGGCGTGCACGTACCCGACGCCCTTGTCCACCCGCGCCTGGTCGATGTCGGTGAGCACCACCGGCACCTCCAGCCGCCGCGCGAACAGCAGCGCCATCTGCGACGCCATCAGGCCCGCGCCGACGATGCCGACCTTGGTGACCTTGCGCGCCAGCGACTTGTCCGGCGCGCCCGCCGGCCGCTTGGCCCGCTTCTGCACCAGGTTGAACGAGTACAGCCCGGCCCGCAGCTCGTCGCTCATCACGACGTCCGCCAGCGCCTCGGTCTCCGCCGCGTACCCGGCGTCGAGGTCGTTGGCGCGCGCCAGCTCCAGCAGCTCCAACGCCTTCAGCGCGCCCGGGGCGGCGCCCTTGGTCCGGCCCTCGACGATCGCGCGGGCCCGCGCCACGGCGGCGTCCCAGCCCTCGCCCCGGTCGATCTCGCGGCGGGCCGGCACGACGTCGCCGCGCACCACGGAGGCCAGCCACAGCAGCGACTGCTCCAGGTAGTCCGCGGAGTCGAACAGCACGTCGGCGATGCCCAGGTCGAGCGCCTGCTTCGGGTTGAGCATCTTGTTCTGGTTCAACGCGTTCTCGAAGATCACGGTGACCGCGTCGTTCGCGCCGATGAGGTTCGGCAGCAGCTGCGTGCCGCCCCAGCCGGGGAACAGGCCGAGGAACACCTCGGGCAGCGCGATGGCCGCCGCGTTGGACGCCAGCGTCCGGTAGTGGCACGACAGCGCCAGCTCCAGGCCGCCGCCCATGACCGCGCCGTTGACGAACGCGAAGGTCGGCACGGTGGAGTCGGTGAACTTGCGGAACACGTCGTGCCCGAGCCGGCCGATCGCCAGGGCCTGCTCGCGCTCCGACGCGCCCTCCACGGCGGACAGGTCCGCGCCCACGGCGAACACGAACGGCTTGCCGGTGACCGCGATCGCCGCCGGGTTCGCCGCCGCGGCCTCGTCGAACGCGGCGCCCAGGCTCACCAGCGACTGCGGGCCGAACGTGGACGGCCGGGTGTGGTCGTGGCCGTTGTCGATGGTGATCAGCGCGACCTTGCCCTCGACACCCGGCACGGACACGAACCGGGTGCGGGCGTGGGTCACGACCTCGTCGGGGAACAGGGCCTTGGCCTCGTCGGCGGTCAACGCGGTCACTTCGACTCTCCGTTCCAGTGGGGGTTCTCCCAGATCACGGTGCCGCCCATGCCGATGCCGATGCACATGGTGGTGATGCCGTAGCGCACGTCCGGGCGCTCGGCGAACTGCCGCGAGAGCTGGGTCATCAGGCGCACGCCGGAGGACGCCAGCGGGTGGCCGGTGGCGATCGCGCCACCCCACTGGTTGACCCGCGGGTCGTCGTCGGCGATGCCGAAGTGGTCGAGGAAGGCGAGCACCTGCACGGCGAACGCCTCGTTGATCTCGAACAGGCCGATGTCGTCGATGGTGAGGCCGGCGCGCTTGAGCGCCTTCTCCGTGGCCGGCACCGGTCCGATGCCCATGACCTCGGGCTCGACGCCCAGGAACGAGTAGCCCACCAGGCGCATGCCGATCGGCAGGCCCAGCTCGCGGGCGGTCTCCTCGTCGGCCAGGATGCAGCCCGTCGCGCCGTCGTTCAGGCCCGCCGCGTTGCCCGCGGTGACCCGGCCGTGCGGGCGGAACGGCGTCTTGAGCTTGGCCAGGTCCTCGACCGTGGTGCCGGGGCGGGGCGGCTCGTCGGCGGTGGCCAGGCCCCAGCCGTGCTCGGCGGACCGGGTCGCGACCGGCACCAGCTCCGGGCCGATCTTGCCGTTCTTCACCGCGTCGGCGTACTTGGCCTGCGAGGCCGCCGCGTACGCGTCCGCGCGCTCCTTGGTGAGGTGCGGGAAGCGGTCGTGCAGGTTCTCCGCCGTGGAGCCCATGACGAGCGCGGACGGGTCCACGATCTTGTCGGACAGGAACCGCGGGTTCGGGTCCACGCCCTCGCCCATCGGGTGCCGGCCCATGTGCTCGACACCGCCGGCGATCACCACGTCGTACGCGCCGAACGCGATGCCGCTGGCGGACGTCGTCACGGCCGTCATCGCGCCCGCGCACATGCGGTCCACCGCGTAGCCCGGCACCGACTTGGGCAGGCCGGCGAGCAGCGCGGCGGTCCGGCCGATGGTCAGGCCCTGGTCGCCGATCTGCGTGGTGGCCGCGATGGCCACCTCGTCGACCCGTTCCGGTGGCAGCTCGGGGTGGCGGCGCAGCAGCTCGCGGATCACCTTGACGACCAGGTCGTCGGCACGGGTCTCCGCGAAGATCCCCTTGGGGCCGGCCTTGCCGAACGGCGTGCGCCCGCCGTCCACGAAGACCACGTTCCGAACGCGTGCCGGCGCTTCTGGTGCGGCCACGGCGTCTCCTCCGCTTGTGGTGACGATTCGCCCGAGCGGTCGGGCGCGAGTCCTACCGATCGGTAACACAACTCTAGTCCCTGTTACCGACCGGTAACCACAGAGGTTGCCCTGTTCGCTCGGTCACAGCCGCCCGGACCGCCGGGAACAACCCGAACGGGAACGAAACGACCGGCCGACCGCGACCGGGATCCCGTCCGCCCGCCGCACCCAACGCGCGTGTCCTACCCCCAGAACGCGCGTGTCCTACGTCCAGAACGCGCGTGTCCTACGTCCGGAACGCGAGAGTCCTACGTCCGGAACGCGAGAGTCCTACGTTGAGAACGCGAGAGTCCTACGTTCGGAACACCCGAGTTCACCACTCAGCGCGATCGGCCGCGTTCCGAGCGTTCAACTCGGGGTGCGTGAACGTAGGACACACGCGTTCCGAACGTAGGACTCGCGCGGTCAGGTGGGTTGGGTCAGGGCCTCGGAGAGGACGGTCGCGGTCAGGGCGACCTGCCAGTTGCGGGCGCCGCCCTCGCGCAGGGTGGCGGCCACGCCCTCGGGCGAGGTGTCGGCCGGCGGCTGCCAGCACGTGCGCCGCACCAGGTCGGGCAGCAGCAGGTTCTCCACCGGCAGGGTGTTGGCCTCGGCGACCGCCGTCAACGCCGTCCTGGCGGCCGCCAGGCGGGCCGCGGCGGCCGGGTCCTTGTCCGCCCAGCGGTTGGCGGGCGGCGGGCCGTCGTGCTGCTGCGCCGCCTCCGGCAGCTGGTTGCGGGGAAGTGCGGCGGCACGCTGCAACGCGCCCAGCCACACCCCGACCATGCGCCGCTGCGCCCGCCCCCGGAACACGGGCAGCGCCGACAGGGCGGCCTCGTCCGCGGGGTTGCGCACGGCGGCTTCGACCAGCGCCGAGTCCGGCAGCACCCGGCCCGGCGCGATGTCGCGCTCACGGGCCACCGCGTCCCGCGCCTCCCACAGCGCCCGCACCGCGGCCAACTGCCGCGGGCTGCGGATCCGGTGGATGCCCGACGTGCGCCGCCACGGCTCCGCGCGCGGGCGCGGCAGGGGAGCCGTGCGGGCCGCCTCGAACTCCTCGAGCGCCCACTCCAGCTTCCCCTGCCGCTTGAGCTCCTGTTCGAGCACGTCACGCAGCTCGACCAGCAGTTCGACGTCGAGCGCGGCGTAGTTCAGCCAGTCGGCGGGAAGGGGGCGGCGCGACCAGTCGGCCGCGCCGTGCCCCTTCTCCAACCGGTAGCCCAACAGCCGCTCGACGAGCGTGCCCAGCGCCACCCGCTCGAACCCGGCCAGCCTGCCCGCCAGCTCGGTGTCGAACAACGCGCTCGGACGCAGCCCGAGTTCGGCGAGGCACGGCAGGTCCTGCGACGCCGCGTGCAACACCCACTCGGTCCCGTCCAGCGCCTCGACCAGCGGATCGAGCCGGCCGCCGAGGGCGATCGGGTCGACCAGCACGGTCCCGGCGCCTTCCCGGCGCAGTTGCACCAGGTAAGCGCGTTGCGAGTAGCGGTATCCCGAGGCTCGCTCGGTGTCCACCGCAACCGGACCCTTGGGGGCGGGCGGGGGGGGCGCGGCACGCCCGGGGGGACGTGGGGGGGCGCCGACAGGGCGGAACCCCGCCACGGGGTGCACCCC